>JBCCRF010000006.1:0-23815 GCA_039208305.1 Pseudomonadota bacterium | reverse complement strand
CCGGTCGCAAGGGCTACCGCACGCCCACCGGCACGTGGCGTGTCCACCGCATGCACAAGGAGTACTACTCCAAGAAGTATCACGGTGCGCCTATGCCTTACGCCATGTTCTACTACCGTGGCTTCGCTATCCACGGCACCAACGCCATCGGCCGTCTGGGCCGCACCGCATCCCACGGCTGCGTGCGCCTGCACCCGTCGAATGCGGCAACACTCTTCTCCATGGTCCGCCGTCACGGCGGCACGGTGAAAGTGAGCTACTAATTCCACGCACCAGCATGGTTTGAAGAAGGCCCGTTTCCGAAAGGAGGCGGGCCTTTTTTGTTTCCGACCGCTCCCATCTGGCCCCATGCAAGAACTCCCACTGGCCTGCGGGTCGGCCTCGCAATCGCTGCTATCCTCTGGTCTTGTTGCTCATCGCGCGGACGGGATGGACCGGCGCGCTAGTTTGCGAGGGATGAAGCCATGAACATTCACGTCGGTCAGAACGATCTCACCCATGTCATTGAGGCCGACAAGGCCCATGTCTGGCACCACCTCACGCAGCACAAGAAGTTTGAGGCCAACGATCCGCTGATGATCGTGGAAGGCAAGGGCATGCGCGTCTGGAACCAGGCGGGGCGCGAGCATCTCGATGCCGTCTCCGGCGGCGTTTGGACCGTCAATGTCGGCTACGGGCGCGAAAGCATCGCCAACGCCGTGCGCGACCAGTTGGTGAAAATGAACTATTTCGCCGGTGCCATGGGTACGATCCCCGGCGCGCTGTTCGCCGAGCGCCTGATCGAAAAGATGCCCGGCATGAGCCGCGTCTACTATTCGAACTCCGGGTCGGAGGCGAATGAGAAGACCTATAAGATCGTGCGCCAGATCGCCCACAACCTTTATGGCGGTAAGAAGCACAAAATACTCTACCGCGCCCGCGACTATCACGGCACCACGATCACGGCGCTAGCGTCCGGTGGCCATGACGAGCGTAAAGCGCAATACGGCCCGTTTACGCCTGGTTTCGTGGAAGTGCCGCACTGCCTGGAATACCGCAGCCAGTTCGGTGACGTTGAGGATTATGGCATTCGCGCCGCCAACGCTATCGAGGAGGTCATCCTGCGGGAGGGTCCTGATACCGTGGGTGGCCTCATTCTGGAGCCGATCACCGCTGGCGGCGGCGTGATCACCCCGCCGGAGGGCTATTGGCAGCGCGTGCAGGAAATCTGCAAGCAATACGATGTGCTGCTCATCATCGACGAGGTTGTCTGCGGCATGGGACGCACCGGCACCTGGTTTGGCTACCAGCACTACGGCATCGAGCCAGACATGGTCACCATGGCGAAGGGCGTCGCCTCCGGCTACGCGGCGATCTCCTGCACTGTGACCACAGAACGCGTGTTCAACATGTTCAAGGAAAACGCGGACGATCCCATGTCCTATTTCCGCGACATCTCCACCTTCGGTGGCTGCACGGCTGGCCCCACGGCGGCGCTGGCGAATATGGACATTCTCGAAGGCGAAAACCTGCTCGAGAACTGCACGAAGATGGGCGAATACGCGATGGACCGCCTGCACGAACTGAAAGAGAAGCATGCCATCATCGGCGACGTGCGCGGCAAGGGTCTCTTCCTGGGTGCCGAACTTGTCACCGACCGCGAGACCAAGGAGCCGGTGCATGAAGGCGTCACGCAGGCCGTCGTTGCGGAATGCTTCAACGCCGATGCCGTTGTGATTGGCGCAACCAACCGCTCCTTCACCGGCTTCAACAACACGCTCTGCTTCAGCCCAGCGTTGATTGCCACGAAGTCGGATATCGACGAGATGCTGGATTCGGTAGATCGCGCGCTGACCAAGGTCGCTGCTTAGCCTCATGCGGCAAACTCCTCCTTGAGGGGAGGTCAAAACCGGAACGGTTTCGGGTGAGGGGAAGTATCATCTCCGCCCCTCATTCGCACCCCACGCGGATCAGCTTTGCCTCTCAGGTCCTCCCTCTAGGCGAAGGCTGGTTCAAACTTGACTTCGCCTACCACCCCAAGTCATCACCATCTGGACCAGTGCCAACGCCCTGATCTGGAGCCAGCATGCGTGACCTGCTCATCGAACTTGACCGTGACTCCCCAAAGTCGCTGCAGTCGCAGCTGCGGGAAGTTCTCGTGTCGGCCATTTTGGCTGGCCATCTGAAGCCGAAAGAAAAGCTTCCTTCGACCCGTCATCTGTCTCGGCAGCTTCGTATATCGCGCAACACGAGTGTTCTCGTCTATCAAGGGCTGGTGGAAGACGGATACCTTCGCACGTCCCAACGCTCCGGTTACTATGTGAACGAAACCGTTTTGGAAATGGGGATCCACCGTTCGGCGAAGGCCGATAAAGATGCGGTGGACGGGCCGAAACAGGCCATCAATTGGGATGCTCGCATCGAAAAATCGCCGCGGCGACAGACCAATATCTCCAAGCCGAAGGATTGGCGGCGATTGCCGTACCCTTTCATCTACGGGCAGCCTGACCAAAAGCTTTTTCCCATCACCGACTGGCGCGATTGCGTCTACAAATCCATGTCAAAGCAATGGCTGGATGCCTGGACGCAGGACACGCAAAATGACGACGATCAGATGCTGGTGGAGCAGATCCGTACCCGCATCCTGCCCCGTCGCGGCATTTTGGTGGGGGAAGATCAGATCCTCGTCACGTTGGGGGCACAGCAGTCGCTTTATACGGCAGCGAGCCTGCTTGTTGGCGAAAGCACCCGCGTCGCCGTGGAAAATCCGGGTTACCCCGACGCCCGCAATATTTTTGCGTTGAAGACGGAGCACATCAGTCCGCAACCGGTAGATGAACAGGGTTTGGTTATCGGCGATGCCTTGCGGGACATTGACGTGCTTTACACGACGCCCAGCCATCAACTGCCGACGAATGTGACCATGTCGCCGGAACGTCGCCGCGCGTTGCTGCAACGGTCTCGCGATGAGGATTTTCTCATCATCGAGGACGATTACGAGCTGGAAACCAACTATGTTGGCGAGCCGCTGCCTGCGCTGAAATCCTCCGACCGCGACGGGCGCGTCATTTACGTCGGCTCTTTCTCCAAAACGCTATTTCCCGGTCTGCGTCTGGGTTTTGTGGTGGCCGATGCTGACCTGATTGCGGAAATGCGCGCGCTGCGGCGGCTCATGGTGCGCCATCCGCCGATGAACAACCAGCGCAGCACGGCCTTTTTCCTGTCGCTTGGCCATTATGATGTCTTCGTGCGGCGTCTTCACCGGACCTACCACCAGCGCTGGCAGACGATGGGTAAGGCGCTGTCAAAACACTTGCCGCAGGCGCGGTTCAGCCGGGGGCAGGGCGGATCGTCCTACTGGGTGGAACTGCCTAAGGGTGCCGCCGCACCAGCAAATGAAATCGCAAAGGCTGCGCTTGCCGATGGCATTCTGATCGAGCCGGGACAGGTCTACTTTATGGGCGAGGGTGGCGAGAATTGCTTCCGGCTCGGCTTCTCCTCAATCGAGGATGAGAAGATTGACGAGGGCATTCAGCGTCTCGCCGCTGTCATCGCGCAACATGGCCTGAATTGAAGGCGCGCCTGAACGGCCCACAATTTGGCCTGCTTTCGCGGTCACCACGCTCGAACCAGGGTGCGAAGTCTCGTCGCGTGCTGACGGCGGTCAAGTGGAGTTAAGGTTTCGCTAACTACAAAATCCCATTTTAACCTTTGGGCGACGGCCTCTGCTCGCTGCGCGCATCTCTCTTGTAGATGGAAAGCACCATGTCAGACGACCTCACAATCATTCGACGCGCCGCTCTGCTGTGCCTGTTCATCGTATCGAGTGTTGCGTCGACCGCTTTTGCAAACGAGTTTAATCGCACCTGGCGTGATGGCACATCTGCAATCGTTCTGGATGCCTATGAGCACACACCGATCGACTGGCTGGAATTGCCGAAGAACAAGCGACTGACGGCCTTCATCAACAAGGCATCGGACGGTTTGGCACCGAAATACCGCTGCAAGGGGGACGAGGCTTGCCGCGCCAATTGGCGGCGCTACTCTGCAACCAAAGAACTCTATAACACGCGCCGCGCAATTGCGATCACGCAAGGGCTGAAGTGGGGCGCCTATCATCTCGCGCGACCGGGCAACCCCGTCGAGCAGGCCGACCACTTTCTCAGCTTCGCCAAGCCCGGCCCAGACGACCTGATTGCCCTCGATATCGAGCATGACGACCCGCGCAAGTGGATGTCGCTGGAAGACGGCGAAATCTTCGCCCGCCATATCAAGAAGCGCACAGGCCGCTGGCCGGTGCTCTACACGAACCATTTCACGTCCAAAGCGATCGCAGCCCGTAAGGATGAACTCCCGGTGCTGTCGCGCCTGAATCTCTGGTATGCGCGCTACAAGGAGGATATCCGTGGCGTTTTCCCGCTCGGCCGCTGGGACAGCTATGCCATCTGGCAGTTCTCCTCGATGGTGAACTGCAACGATCGAACCTGCCCGATGCGGATCAAGGGCACAGGGAATTGGATCGACGTCAATGTTGTCGCCATGTCGCCGGAACAACTGCGCGCCGCATGGCCACTGTCAAAGCCCGTCGCTGGCGAACCACCGGCTGAGACTACTAGTGTCGCCGCAGCTACGAAGCCTGGAGAAGAGATATCACTTGTCCGCTATTCCGGCGGCGTGCCGCTGCTGCGCACGACCTTTGAAAGGCCGGTCCAAGTTGCGAAGCTGAAGGTCGACCACCGGCTGGCGATTGCTGCAGCGAAAGCGCAAGAGCCGGTCACGGCTGCTGATTCAAAACCGGTTGTCCAAACTACCGCCGTTGCAAAAGTGGATACGGTTGCGGTGCAGCTGGACCTGAAAGCCCAGACTGTTGTGGAAGTGCAGAAGGCCACGGAAGAAGCCATCAAGCGAGAGGCGAAACCCGCGTCAACGCAAACGAGAACAACAGCGTCTGCTAAGATACCGCCTAGTGGCCCTGTCGAACCGACCAAGAAGGCCGCTCCCGACCCGCGCCAGATTGCAGAAAACACAAACAAACCCGAAGCCGCCATCGTCGCTCAAAACCGCTACGTCGCCGCCTATTCGCAGTTCCATGATGTGGCAAACCCGATTGATGCGACCACCGTTGCGCTGCGTACCGATGATGGTGAAGCGATCCCACCCCACCGTATGAACCGCGACGTCACCGTACCAACGACACGCGAGTTGGGTCTGCGCACACGCTACGACGACGAAGACCGCGAATACACACCTGCCGAGATCGTGGCGTGGAAACGCTTCCTTCGCCGTCAGGCAGCGATTCGTGCTGCACAGATTGGTGAGCGCAAAAGCTAATCACGCCGCGCGCCTTGTCGAACTGTGCGATTTTGACAAGCTGCTAGATCACGCGTGTGTCGCGTTCCGAGTTGTTTTTGAAGACCTCGCCCCAAGGTCTCCGCCCTAGCGGAACCCCCTGTTGCCTCCAGTCCCTTCGCGAGCAAACCCGAACGCCGGTGGCGTGTTATCGCAATATGTTACCCGGCAGGCGCCTGTGGTGGTGGGAACGGATTTTCGCACCGCAAATGTCCGCGTGGGGCAGAACTGGAAGTTGCGCACGAAGCGGTTGTAAACACGGCTGCTCGTTGTGCTGAGAACCACGGCTCCTCGCCGGTCAATCAGTGCACGCACGGCGGAGCAGCTGAACGATTTCGTACTCTGTCGCGCTTCGGCTTCGGAGGTCATTGTCAAACTGGCCGCTGAAAGCGTGCCGACGGCAATTGCTGTCATCAGGAAGAGGCGCATCATTTTCTCCTTCATCTATCTTGCTGCAACGTTTGCGATCGGTTGAACCGCTGCACACTATAACATTACGGCTGACTTTCACATTTGGTTGCTCACAGTGGATTTTGCCAACCATTTGTAATGTTCGGCAATGATAGGTGGCTCCATGGTGCTGTCGTCACTGGCACCAAGACATCGCTCCTTCGACCCGATAAGCTACGCCACACAACCGAATATTGAGACTTCTTGTCTCGTTTTTTGCGCATTTTCCGGATTTGGGGAGACGTCCATGACCAAGATGACCACCGAAGAAGCCTTCGTCAAAGTGCTACAGATGCATGGGATTGACCATGCATTTGGCATTATTGGTTCGGCCATGATGCCGATTTCAGACCTGTTCCCGACCGCAGGGATCAAGTTTTACGACTGCGCCCACGAGTGCAATGCGGGTATGATGGCGGACGGCTTCACCCGCGCCACCGGCAAGATGTCCATGATGGTCGCCCAGAACGGCCCTGGCATCACCAATTTCGTGACGCCGGTGAAGACCGCCTATTGGAACCACACCCCGCTGCTTCTGGTCACGCCACAGGCGGCCAACAAGACGATCGGGCAGGGCGGTTTCCAGGAAATCGAGCAGATGAAGCTGTTTGAGGACATGGTGTGCTATCAGGAAGAGGTCCGCGACCCGTCCCGCATGGCGGAAGTGCTGAACCGTGTGATCGCCCAGGCCTGGCGCGGTTGCGCACCGGCCCAGATCAACATCCCGCGTGACTACTGGACGCAAGTGGTCGATATCGATCTGCCGCAAATCGTGAACTTCGAACTTCCGCGCGGTGGTGAAGATGCCATCGCTGAAGCCGCAAAGATGTTGTCGGAGGCTGAGTTCCCGGTGATCCTGAACGGCGCCGGCGTCGTCATCGGTGGTGGCATCGAAGCGTCTGCAAAGCTGGCTGAGCAGCTTTCCGCGCCGGTCTGCTGCAACTACCAGCACAACGACGCTTTTCCCGGTTCGCATCCGCTCTCCGTCGGCCCGCTCGGTTACAACGGCTCGAAAGCAGCGATGGAGCTGATCTCCAAGGCTGACGTGGTGCTGGCCCTCGGCACGCGCCTGAACCCGTTCTCCACGCTGCCGGGATATGGCATCGACTACTGGCCGAAAGATGCAAAGCTGATCCAGGTTGACATTAACGCCGACCGGATCGGTCTCACCAAGCCCGTCGCCGTGGGCATTCAGGGTGATGCGAAGAAAGTTGCAGAACAGATTTTGGCGAAGGTCACCACGTCTCCCAACAAGGAGCGCGAGGACATGATCTCGCAGACCAAGTCCCGCTGGCTGCAGACGCTCTCCTCCATGGACCACGAAGATGATGATCCGGGCACGGACTGGAACGAGCGTTCCCGCAACCGGGAGCCCGAAAAAATGTCGCCCCGCATGGCATGGCGCGCCATCCAGCAGGCTTTGCCTAAAGAGGCGATTATTTCCTCCGACATCGGCAACAATTGCGCCATCGGCAATGCTTACCCAACCTTCGACGAGGGCCGTAAATACCTTGCCCCTGGCCTGTTTGGCCCCTGTGGATACGGGTTCCCGGCGATTCTGGGGGCCAAGATGGGCAAGCCGGACGTGCCGGTGGTCGGTTTTGCCGGGGACGGTGCTTTCGGCATCTCCATGAACGAAATGACCGCCTGCGGCCGTGACGACTGGCCGCCGATTACGATGGTTATCTTCCGCAACTACCAATGGGGCGCTGAAAAGCGAAACACGACGCTGTGGTTCGACGACAACTTCGTGGGAACTGAGCTCGACCTCGACGTGGAGTACGCCAAAATCGCACAGGCTTGTGGTGTGAACGGTGTCCAGGTTTCGACCATGGAAGAACTCACCGCTGAACTCGACAAGGCCATCGACGCCCAGATGAAAAATGGTGAAACCACTTTCATCGAAGTGCTGCTCAATCAGGAACTGGGTGAGCCCTTCCGTCGCGACGCCATGAAGAAGCCTGTTTCCGTGGCCGGTATCGACCCGGCTGACATGAGGCCTCAGCAGGCAGCGTAATCGCGGTTGCGAACACGCAGACTGGCCGCGCGGCATTGGGGGATGCTGCGCGGCCAACTCAATTCATGATCGTGTTACGATGTTGGGTGCGCGATCCGGGAGGGGAGCCATTTGTCAGCATGGTTGGCATATGTCGGACTGACAGCCTGGGAAGCAGCCTATCTCGCTGCGGTGGTGTTCGCCGCCGGCATGGTGCGCGGCTTCTCGGGCTTTGCGCTTTCCGCGCTGGTCATGGCGAGCGCTGCCGTTGTGCTGTCGCCCATCCAGCTCATTCCCATTCTGTGGTGGTTGGAGACGGCAGCTACGCTGCTGATGGTGCGCGGAGGCTGGCGCGATGCCGATCGGCGCATCGCGATCCTGCTGGTGCTGGGTGGCATAATGGGACAACCCGTCGGCCTTTATCTCACGACGACGCTGCCGGTGGATCAGTCGCGCATGATCGCGCTGTGCATGATTATCCTGCTGGCTCTATTGCAGCTGGCAAAGGTCCGCTTCGCCTTTCTGGCGACCACGATGGGCGTTGTGCTCTCCGGCGTTATGGCGGGGCTTGCAACCGGCTTGGCAATGGTGGGCGGTATGGTTGTGGCGCTCTACGTGCTGTCGCAAGACCGCGTACCTATGGTCATGCGCGCTACACTGGTGCTTTATCTCGCGATCTCCTCAACCGTCGGCCTCGCCTATCAGGTTGGCTTCGGCATCATGGACTGGACGGGCATCGCGCGCGGTTTGTCCTATGTGCCCCTCGTGATCGTCGGCGTATTGGTGGGGCAGGCGATGTTCCGCCCGCAATTGGAACGCTACTACAAACCTTTCTGCCTCATTCTGCTGATGCTGCTGGCCGCCTCCGGCCTCGTGCGTCTGGCCATCACATGACCGGAGACGTCGCATGACCATCCACGACCAGCCAAAGCTGAACCTGTCGGAGCCCATTGGCGAGAAACGTCAGACCACCTGCTACATGTGCGCCTGCCGCTGCGGCATCAACGTTTACCTGAAGCCGGACGAGACCGGCGAGATGAAGGTGCGTTACATCGAAGGCAACCGAGATCATCCGGTCAATCAGGGTGTGCTCTGCGCCAAAGGGTCAGCGGGCATCATGCAGCATTATTCCCCCGCTCGCCTCAACGCGCCGATGAAGCGCGTTGGCCCGCGCGGGTCGGGTGAATTCGAGGAGATCAGCTGGGACGAAGCGTTGCAGACCGCCGTGGACTGGATGGAACCATTGAAGAAGACGCCGCGCAAGCTGGCTTTCTTCACCGGACGCGACCAGTCGCAATCTCTCACGTCGTGGTGGGCGCAGCAGTTCGGTACGCCGAACTACGCCGCCCATGGCGGCTTCTGCTCGGTTAACATGGCAGCTGCCGGCATTTACACGATCGGTGGTGCCTTCTGGGAGTTTGGCTCGCCGGACTGGGACCGTACGAAGCTTTTCCTGATGTTTGGCGTCGCGGAGGACCACGACAGCAACCCCATCAAGATCGGCATCGGCAAGTTGAAGGGCAATGGCGGACGCTTCGTTTCCGTCAATCCTGTCCGCACCGGCTACAGCGCTGTTGCTGACAATTGGCTGGGCATCCGCCCCGGCACGGACGGTCAACTCATCCTGTCGCTGATCCACGAACTGTTCCGCACGCGGCAGATCGATCTCGACTACCTCATTCGCTACTCCAACGCGCCGCATCTGGTGGTGGATGCCCCCGGAACGGCGGACGACGGCCTGATCGCCCGCGACAAGGATGGCGCGGAAATGGTGGTGGATAGCGCCACCGGTAAAGCCGTCTCGCGCCATAAAAAGGGCGTGACGCCATCGCTGACGAAGTCGGTGAAAATTACGTCCGGCCCGATGAAGGGCAAGACTGCGCGTCCTGTCTTCGTGCTGATGGCACAGGAATACTCAAAGCCTGAATACGCGCCGGAATCTGTTGCCGCCTCCACCGGTATCGATGCCGACACCATTCGCGGTCTGGCGGCTGAAATCGCGAAAGTGGCCTTCGAAGAAGAGATCACCATCGAGCAGCCATGGACGGACATGAAGGGCGAGCGCCATGAGCGCTTCATCGGTCGCCCGGTCTCCATGCACGCCATGCGCGGTATCTCCGCCCACTCCAACGGTTTCCAGACCTGCCGTGCGCTGCATTTGTTGCAGGTGCTGATTGGTTCGGTGGATTGCCCCGGCGGCTTCCGCTGCAAGCCGAGCTATCCGAAACCGTTTACGGCGCACCCCAAGCCCCACGGCCACAACGCAAGTGGCGACGGCACAGGTCCCCTCAACGGCCCGCATCTCGGCTACCCCCACGGGCCGGAAGACCTGCTTCTGAACGATGATGGCTCCGCCATCCGCATCGACAAGGCCTATACGTGGGATGCGCCCATGTCGGCCCATGGCCTGATGCATATGGTGATCGCCAATGCGCATGTGGGCGATCCGTACAAGATCGACACGCTGTTCATGTACATGGCGAACATGGCGTGGAATTCGTCCATGAACACCCGCGGCACTATCGAGATGCTGACTGACAAGGACGAGAATGGCGACTACGTCATCCCGCGCATCATTTATTCCGATGCCTACAATTCCGAGATGGTCGCCTATGCCGACCTCATTTTGCCGGACACGACCTATCTGGAACGCCACGACTGCATTTCGCTGCTGGACCGCCCGTGTTCCGAGCCGGAAGCTGTCGTCGATTCCATCCGCTGGCCTGTTGTGGAGCCGAACCGCGATGTGCGCGGTTTCCAGTCCGTCGTTCTCGACCTTGGCGCACGCCTCGGCCTGCCAGGCATGGTGAACGAGGACGGGTCGCCGAAGTTCAAGGATTACGCCGACTACATGGTCAACCATCAGCGGAAGCCGGGCATCGGTCCGCTGGCAGGCTATCGTGGCGAGGGTGGCGAGAAGACCGGGCGCGGTGAGCCCAACCCCGATCAGCTGGAACGCTACAAGGAAAACGGGTCTTTCTCCATCACGCACCTGCCGGAGGAGGCGCTGTTCTTCAAACACGCCAACGCTACCTATCAGGATTTCGCGGTGGAGATGGGCTTCTACGATGCGCCCCAGCCGGTAACGTTTAACCTCTACAGCGAGGTGTTGCAGAAATTCCGCCTCGCCGCGCAGGGCCATGGAGACCGCCAGCCGCCAGAGCATCTGCGCGAGCGCATCGCGACCTGCTTCACGCCGCTGCCCAGCTGGTATGCGCCTTTTGAGGAGGAGGGGCTTGGTGATCGTACAGAAGACGAGTTCCCCTTCCACGCGCTCACCCAGCGGCCTGCCGCTATGTACCACTCATGGGGCAGCCAAAACGCGTGGCTGCGGCAGATCCACACCAAGAACCCGCTCTACGTGCCGGCGCATATTTGTGACGAGAAAGGCTTGAAAGACGGCGATTGGGCCTGGGTCTCGTCATACCACGGCAAGATCAAGGTGCAGATCGCACGCATGGATGCCGTCAACGACCGCACCATGTGGACGTGGAACGCCATCGGCAAACGTCGCGGGGCGTGGGAGCTCGACAATGATGCACCGGAAGCCACCAAAGGTTTCCTGCTGAATCACCTCATCAATGAATTGCTGCCGCCGAAAGGCGACGGCCACCGCTATTCAAACTCCGACCCGATCACAGGTCAGGCAGCCTGGTACGACCTGCGCGTCAACATCGAAAAAGCTGCCCCTAGCGATGCCGTTTCGGAACCGGTGCTCGGCTACCAGAAGAGCCACAAGGCCACACCGGAGGAGCTGCGCTACGGCCTACGGTGGACCGAGCAGAGGGGGCAAGACGCATGACCATGCTACCTGCGACGACCGAGAAGAAACTCGGTCTCGTCATCGATCTCGACACTTGCGTTGGCTGTCACGCCTGCGTGGTGAACTGCAAAGAGTGGAACACCTCCGGCTATGGCGTGCCGTTGTCGGATCAGGATCCCTACGGCGCAGAGCCTGTCGGCTCTTGGTTGAACCGAATCCACACCTTTGAGATCACGCCAACGTCCAAGCCGAAAGGGCAGGGCGTGGGTGAGGTGATCGGCCAGACGGATGAAGCCCGTGTGGTCCACTTCCCTAAATCCTGCCTCCACTGCGAAGACGCGCCATGCGTCACAGTTTGCCCCACCGGCGCGTCCTACAAGCGCGCTGAGGATGGGATCGTTCTGGTGGATGAGGACAAGTGCATTGGCTGCGGCCTCTGCGCCTGGTCATGCGCCTATGGTGCTCGCGAGATGGATGCCGCCGCCGGCGTGATGAAGAAATGCACGCTTTGCATCGACCGCATCTACAATGAAGAACTGGAAGAGATCGACCGCCAACCGGCCTGCGTGAAAACCTGTCCGGCAGGTGCGCGCCATTTCGGTGATCTTGGCGATCCAAACTCCGCCGTCTCGCAACTGGTGGCCGACCGTGGTGGCTTTGACCTCATGCCTGAGCAGGGTAACAAGCCGGTCAACAAATACCTGCCACCCCGCAAGCGCACGGCGCTGGGCGAGGGCGCTGCGCCGATGGTTCACGCTGACGAGAACGACACGTCGGGTGCTGACGGGCTTCTGGGTTGGATCGACCGGGCACTGTCCGGCGGCAATGGTAAAGGAGCGAACTGATGCATCCCGCTCTCTCCGTTATCGCTTTCACCACGCTGTCCGGCGCGGGTTACGGCCTCGCCCTCGTGCTGGCTACAGGTCATGGCAATCCGGGTTTTCTCGCAACGAAAATCGCGTGGATCCTCGCCTTGATGCTCATCACCATTGGACTGTTGTGTTCGACGCTGCATCTGGGCAATCCCCAGCGGGCGTGGCGGGCGTTCAGCCAGTGGCGCTCATCCTGGCTGTCACGAGAAGGGGTGCTGGCAGTTCTGACCTACATCCCCGTTGGCCTGCTCGCGCTGATGAGCCTCTTCATGAATGAATTCAACGCGACGCTCGGCTACATCGCGACCTTCTTCTGCATTGCCACCGTGTGGTGCACGGCCATGATCTACGGCTCGTTGCGCACGATACCCGCCTGGCATACCGGCTGGACGGTGGCGAGCTATCTAGCAATCGCGTTGACAACCGGCACGATGCTCTACCTCACCTTCTTTGGTCGTGAAGCGGGAACGCGGTCAGCGGAAATCTGGAATTGGCTGGCCATCGTCTTTCTTATCATCACTTGGGGCATCCGGATGATCTGGATGAAGCGGGCGCGTGACGTCGGCTATGGCGAAAGCTCAATGGAAACGGCGACGGGTCTCGGCCATATCGGCAAGGTGCGCCTGTTGGAACGGCCCCACGCCATGGGCAACTACCTCACCAACGAGATGGCATTCCGCGTTGCCCGCAAGCATGAAGAGAAATTCTGGCGCATCGCGCTGGTACTAGGACTGGTTGTTCCCGTGATCTGTCTCGTTATCGCCACCTATGCACCCGCTTTCGGTGTTCTGCGCGTTCTCGGTACAGCGTCTCTGTTCGCAGGCGTATTTGTGGACCGTTGGCTGTTTTTCGCGGTCGCGCGTCATGCCGTCGGTCTCTACTACGGTGGAGATGAGGCCCTGGTGCCTGCGGAGTAGGCTTCCTACCTCTTGGCCTTCAAAGCCTTGGCGCGTCGCTCGCGCCAGGCTTTCTTCGGGTTAGCCTTGATCTTCCACCGGTCGTGAAGCCACAGCCACTGCTCCGGTTCGTCTCGCACCCAGCCCTCAACGATGTCGTTGATGAGGATCGTCGTTTCCAGCACATCAACGTCACCCTTGTCGGTGCGGGGAATATCGATCGCGTCGTACAGTTCTAGCCGAAAGCGTCCATTCGGTAGGCGCACGCATCGCGCCGGATGAATATCGCAATCGTATTGTCTTGCCAGTTTGGCCGCGAGGGGATTGGCGGAGGCCTCGCGCCCCATGAAAGTAATCCGCGGTCCCGTGGTGAAGGCCTGATCGACCAGTAGACCCACAGCTTTGTCTTGATCCAAAATGCGCGCCAGCGACCACGCGGCACCCACGCGCGACGGCACAAGATGACCGCTTGCCGTGCTGCGTGCCTTCATCAGCTTTTCCGCGAGAAACCGGTTGTTTGGCGGGCGGAACATGGCCGTAACGTTCAGATCATATGCCGCCGCTGCGATAGGCAGGATTTCAAAATTTCCTGTATGGCCGGTGAAAATGATGACCGGCTTGCCGCTGTCGCGCAGTTTGACGAATTGATCAATTCCAGAGACTTCTATGCGACCCGCCGTCGGGTTCTCGACATCGAAATCAAACAGCTGGTCGAGGAAAACATACTCGGCAATGCCCCGCGCCACGTTGCCCCACACACCCCGCAAGAGCTGCTCGATTTCGGCATCGGACTTTTCCGGAAAGGCGAGTTGTAGGTTCTTTCGTGCCAGCTTGCTGCGGGGCAGGATCGGAGCGAGACGCCGCCCGATCCGCTCCGCAATAGCGGTTGATCTCTCCGGTGGTAGCTGGCGCAGCCCTTTCAAAAGCAGACCCACCAGCTTAGCGACGAGCCAGTCGCTCGCGGTCTTCAGCTTGAGCGCGACGCGCTCCACTTTTGGGTTGCGGATAAGCCGCGCCATGGCAGACGCGCCTTACGCCATCCGCATGATGATCTTGCCGAACACCTTGCGCGATTCCATCCGTTCCAGCGCGGTGGCGAGGTCGCCGAATTCGAGTTCGGTATCGATCACCGGCGTTACCAGCCCAGCCGCCATTTTGTCCATGGCGTCCACCATGTTCTGCTTGCGGCAGCCAAAGGAGCCGATGATGCGCAGCTGACGCTGGAACAGCATCATCAGGTTGGTGTCTGCCGAGACACCGGAAGTAGACCCGCAGGTGACAAGTCGTCCGCCGCGCTTCAGCACCAGCATGGAGCCAGCCCACGTGTCCTTACCCACATGCTCGAACACGACATCGACGCCTTTCTTTTTAGTGATTTTCCGCGTCGCACCCTCGAACCTGTCCTCGCGATAATTGATCACATGATCGGCACCCAGCGCTTTGGCCGGTTCAATCTTATCGTCGCTGCCGACGGTGGTGATGACGGTGCAGCCATAGCGCTTGCACAGCTGGATAGCTGCCGTGCCGATACCGGAGCCGCCTGCATGGATGAGCACGGTCTCGCCCGGTTCCAGCTTCGCGTTGTCGAAGAGCATGTGCTCACACTTGCCAAAGGTGATAGGAGCCAGCGCCGCGCCAATATCATCACAGCCGCCGGGCGCGATCACACACTGGTTCGCCGGTAGATTGACGTATTCCCGTGCGAACCCGTCGAGGTGGAAACCGTGAATGCCTTCCACGTTTTCCGCCAAGTTCTCGCGGCCCTCGCGAGAGTTTCTGCATTCCTTCGTGATGCGCGCGCCGAAGATCGAGATCAGCTGTCCCGGAACAAGGCCTGACACGCCTTCGCCCAGTTCGACGACCTCTGCGCTCGCTTCGGCGCCGATGGTGATCGGCAGTTTTCGGTTGGCGAAAGCCATACCGCGCCAACCCCAGACATCGAGATGGTTCAGCGCGACCACCCGGATCCGCAGTTTGACTTCGCCGGGTGCGGGAGCGCCCGGATCATCGATATCGGTGATTTCGACACCACGGTCGGAAACGAGTTGAAGCGCGCGCATGGACAGGCTCTTAGTTTGTGAAAGACAGGCGGCGAAGAGATATCACCGTTATCGCATGAGCGCAGAGCAACCGAACTGGTGGTGCGAACTCATCGAAGATGAGAACGCCTTACCCGTTCGGATCGCTCAAGACCAGACAGGCGTTTTGCCCGCCAAAGCCGAAGGAATTGGACAGCACGTTGCGCACTTTCGCTTCCCGTGCCTTCTCTGGCACCACGTCGAGCGGAATGTCTGGATCGGGATTATTGTAGTTGATGGTCGGCGGCAAAAGGTCGTTTTGCAGCGTAAGAACCGAAAACACTGCTTCGATGGCTCCCGCGGCCGTCAGCGTGTGGCCGATCATCGATTTGTTGGACGAGATTGGCGTGGAATGGATCGCGTCGCCAAAGACAGCCTTCAGCGAGTTGTACTCCATCCGGTCGTTCTCCGGCGTCGATGTGCCGTGGGCATTGATGTAGTCGATCTCGTCCACTGCAACACCGGCATCTTCTAGCGCGCGGTTCACGGCAGCGATAACGGGTGACCCGTCCGGTGAGGAACGGGTGCGATGGAAATAATCTGCCTTTTCGCCACAGCCGCGCACGATGGCGAGAACATTTGCGCCGCGGGCAGTGGCGCTTTCAAGCGATTCCAGCACCAGTGCACCAGCGCCTTCCGCCATCACGAACCCGTCACGATCCTTAGAGAAAGGTTTGGCCGCTTTGGTCGGGTCTTCGTTCTGCGTGGTCAACGCCGACAGAAGGGAAAAGCGGATGAGTGACTCGGTCGTCACAGACCCGTCGGTTCCAACGCATAGCGCCGATGTTGCATCACCTCGGCGGATCGCTTCAACGCCCATCTGCACGGCGGTTGTGCCGGATGCGCAGGCGGTGGAGAGAGAAACCGGCAGGCCGCTCGTGCCAAACTCTTCTTCCAAAGTGTCTGCAATCCAATTGAATTGCAGCATCTCATAAAGGTCAGTGTGATCGCCCTTGCGTGCTGCTGCGAGAAGACGTCCGTAACCTTCTCCTTCGTCCGCCTCAGCATCCAGCGCGAACCGGTGCTGCCACTCCATTTCTACAGGTGGTGCGGCGAGGAACAGCGGGCCGGGGAACGTCTCGCCGTCCATCGCGGCCTGATCGACAGCTTCCCGCGCGGCAGAGCGCGCCAGTGCGAGCGACAGGGCAGGGGCGCTGTGGTTTTCAAGCTCCATAAAGTCGACGGTGCCAGCCACAGAGGTGCGCAGACCATCGGTGGAGAAACGGTCGATGCGATGAATGCCTGAGGTGCCTGCGGTCAGCTTTTCCCAGTTCTCATCTTTGCCCTTGCCAAGGGAAGACACGACACCGAGACCGGTAACGGCGATGATCGGGCGGCCAAGATGGTCGGTATAGTCGCTCATCGGGATGCTCCTTGATCATCGAGTTTCGTCACAACGCCGAGACCCTCGGATCGGTGGTGGCCCATACCCGTCACCAGAATGGCCGTGGCCGGTTTGGCAGCTGATCGCTCAGCGGCCTCGAAAGGCGGCGGCATTTCACCTTTATGGACTGACAACGCTGCCAGTGCGATGCCGAGTGGGAACTGCGCTTCCACACCGTGACCAAAGACCGAGCCAAAGGCACGGACGGGAAGATCGGGCAAGCCATCGTGCAGCCAAGAAGCTTCCGTCGCGGTGCACGGGGAGGCACCGGTGGCACCGCTCATGACGCCATCAAAATCCTTGTTCGGCATACGGTTCCACGCATCGTTCAGCCGTGCGCGGCCAGCACCTGCCTTGCGACGGCCATGCTCGCCGATCACCTGATCGAGCTGCGCGTAGGCTTTCGCCCCACGCTTGTTCGCGTGTTCGGCACTTTCCAGCACGACAAAAGCGCCGATGGATCCTTGCGCGAAGCCCGACGTATGGCCTTCGCGGCTCCACACCGGCAGCAGCTCATCTTTGGTCAGATAATGACCCAGTTCGAACAGAAGCAGCATGTCTTCGCGCTCACCATTGAACGCGCCACCCACCAAAACGATGTCGCTCTGGCCGGACTGGACCCGGGCAAACGCGGTGCGAATAGAGGAAATGCCAGCTCCTTCTTCACCCATGAAGGTGCGAGACGATCCGGTCACTTTGTGAACGATGGAAATATTGCCTGCCAGAAGATTAGAGAGTTGGGCGAGAAACAGCGTCGGGCGCAGATCGTTGGACAGGCGCTCGTTCAGAAGCGCCTCACGGTCGTTTGCCGTCCGCGCGTCAGCCATGACGCTGGAGTCCACCTCGACATCGCGCTCACCGCCGCCAGCAGCCACGATCATATCCATGCGACCGCACAGATCCTCGTCGCCTTTTGCTCCGGCGTCATCCAGCGCAAGACCCGCCGCATAGGTGCCGATACGCTGCCACGGTTCCATCTGGCGCATGTCGCGGCGTGAAATCTGTTGTGACCAGTCCACTTCTCCAAGCGCGTGGACCGGGTAAGGCGCGAACCGTTCGGTATCGACATTGACGGGCTTGCCGCCCGCCATTGCATCAAGATGCGCCTGCGGGCCTTCGCCGTGAGACGACAAAAGGCCGATGCCTGTAATCAGAACGGGATGGTTTTCGGTGGCCATAGGCGAGCGGGTGATCGTGATGGAGATGGCGCTATGTAAGGTGCCACGCGGCGTTCGGGAAGCCCTGCCGACAGTCTTCTATTGAGAAGTCGGAAGATACCGCGATGGCACCTGTAATTCGGTCGCACGGTTGCGGATCATCTCCGCGAATGTCTCATCGGGAAAATCCAGCGTCTTCAATGTAATCTGCGCGTCGCAGATTTTCTTGTCGTCACTGGTGATCGCAGCCCTAGCCATCGCGAATCCGGAACCGCGATGTTCCAGTTCCGCGGCGATATCGAGCGGCGTTCCAGGCTCCACGAAGGTGCGCATCTTCGCGCTCTTCACGCCGGCGAGAAACGGCATGGCGCCGAAGTTGAGAGAGGCCATGAGCAAAAAGCCGCTCGCCTGCGCCATGGTTTCAATCAGCAGCACACCGGGGACCAGCGGCATGCCTGGGAAATGCCCTTCGAACACAGGACTCGTTTCCGGAACCGTCGACCGCGCAACGAGCCGAACAGCGCCTTCGTCGTCATCCTCGATGGAGGAGACACTGTCGATCATCTGGAAATATTCGAGCAGCACCGCGCGGCTCCTGAGACCTGACGCTTAGGCCTTTGCGGCGATCAGCTGGTCGATCTTACCCACGAGGTTCTTCATAACGAAATACTCTTCCGTGGAGGCCTTCCCGTCATTGACTTCCTGTGTCCAGGCTTCCAGCGGAATCTTGATACCGAATTCCTTGTCGATGGCGAACACGATGTCGAGGAAATCCAGCGAGTCGATGCCCAAATCGTCGATGGTGTGGGAATCAGGCGTGATATCCTCGCGCGGGATTTCAGAAGTGTCGGAAATGATGTCGGCGACTTTGTCGAAGGTGGACACGGGTTTTCGTCCTTGAGCAATCAGAATGGGGAGCGGGTCTCTGCTCGCCCGCGTTGCGCGGTGTCCTAAACGCTTGTCTGCGATGATGCAAACGCAGGATGCGCTTTCGCGGCGGTGCTTCTCAAGCTAGGAACCTTCTGACTTTCGCTAAGCGCCGAGACTGCACGTTGCCCGATATCATTATTACCGAGTTCATGGACGAAGCGGCGGTAGACCGTCTTCGCGCGGCCCATGACACGCATTACGATCCTGCCCTTGTGGATTCACCTGAGGAACTGGCGAAACTGGCCGCTGACGCCAAGGTTTTCATAGTTCGCAATCGCACGCAGGTCCGCGGAGCGCTGCTGGAGGCTGCCGGTAAATTGACCTGCGTCGGTCGTCTCGGCGTCGGCTTGGACAATATTGATGTTACAGCCTGCAAGGCGCGCGACATTCAGGTCATCCCGGCCACCGGTGCCAACGATCTCTCCGTGGCGGAATACGTGATCACCACTGCCATGGCGCTGTTGCGCAACGCATATGCTGGAACCGATGCTGTCATCGCGGGCGATTGGCCCCGTCAGGCGATGGTCGGTCGCGAGCTTGCCGGAAAGACGATGGGCCTCATCGGCTTCGGTTCCATAGCGCGTGAAGTCGCGGGCAGGGCGCTGATGATGGGTATGGAGGTCGTCGCCTTTGACCCCCATGTGCCCAGCACCGATCCGGTCTGGCAGCACGCCCGCAACGTGTCGCTGGATGGGGTGGCCGATCTTGCTGACGTGATCAGCCTGCATGTGCCATTGACGGAGGGCACGCGCCACAGGGTCGATATGAAGTTCCTCACCGCGATGAAGGACGATGCGATCCTCATCAACGCGGCGCGTGGTGGCGTGGTGGACGATGCAGCGCTCGCCTATGCGCTCTCGCAAGGCATGATTGGCGGTGCTGCGCTGGACGTTTTCGAGGTCGAGCCGCTCACCGCGGAAGCCGGTGCGAAGTTCAAAGGTCTCTTCAATTTCATCGCCACGCCGCACATTGCCGGCGTAACGGTCGAATCGAACACCCGCGTCAGCGCACTGATCGCAGACAAGGTGCTGGCGCATCTCGAAGGGGAAGGCTCATGAGCCAGACATACTCACCGGCCCATCTTCGAGACTTCGTTGCCGACATCTTCATGCGCTGCAACACGAGCGAGGCCAATGCCCGTTCTGTCGCCACCGCATTGGTCGAAGCGGAACTCGCCGGCCAATCCGGCCACGGTCTGCGGCGCGTGGAAAGCTACGCCGCACAGGCGCGCAGCGGCAAAGTAGATGGCCATGCCACGCCAGTCCTCAACCGCACAGTTCCTGGAACCTTGAATGTCGATGTTGCGAGCGGCTTTGCCTATCCCGCGCTCGATGCGGCACTGGAGCAGTTTCCCGGCATGGCAAAAGAGCAGGGCATTGCCGCCGCCGGGTTCCACAACTCGCACCATTGTGGCGTGGCAGGCGTGATCGTTGAAAAACTGGCCCGCGAAGGGCTTGTGGCGCTTCTTTTCGCCAACACCCCGGCGGCCATGGCACCGTGGAGCGGTTCGCAGGCGACGTTTGGCACCAATCCGATTGCCTTTGCAGCTCCGCGCTCCAATGGAGATGCGGTTGTGGTGGATGTCTCACTGTCCAAAGTGGCACGTGGCAAGTTGATGGCGGCGAAGCAAAAGGGTGAGCCCATCCCTGAAGGTTGGGCGCTTGGCCCTGACGGAGAGCCAACAACCGATGCCGCAACCGGCCTCGCCGGAACCATGGTCCCGTTGGGTGACGCAAAGGGAACAGCGCTTGCGCTGATGGTGGAAATCCTTGCCGCCTGCCTCACGGGCGCGAATACCGCGGCCAACGCAACATCATTCTTTGAGGCCGAGGGCGAATCGCCCGGCGTCGGCCAGTTCCTCATCGCCATCGATCCCGACAGGATAGGTGGTCCCGGTGCCGCGGACCGGATTGCGACCCTGGCAGCGTCCATCGAAGCGCAGGAGGGTGCGCGCGTCCCGGGTTCCCGCCGTTCGGCCTTGCGCTTGGACATGGAGGCGAACGGCATCGCCGTGGACGACGACCTTTACGCAACTCTGGACGCTATCGGCCGCTAGCCCATGGCGGATGCTGGAATCGTTATCATAGGAGGCGGGCAGGCGGCGGCGTCGGCCATCGCGGAGATCCGCAAGCACAACTCTGACGTTCCTGTTACACTCGTCACAGATGAACCGGTGCTGCCGTATCAGCGGCCACCTTTGTCCAAAGCCTATTTGAAGGGCGAGCTGGAGGTTGAGCGTCTGCTGCTTCGGCCCAGTGACTGGTACGACGACAACAACATCGCCATTCGTGACAGTCTGCGCATCGAATCGCTTGATCGCGAGGCACAGACGATCAACGCCTATGACGGCACAGTTCTTTCCTACGACCGTTTGCTGCTTGCGACAGGTGCCCGCCCGCGTCGCCTTCCTCCAGAGATGGGAGGTCATTTTGAGGGAGTTTTCGTGCTGCGCTCAAAACGCCATGCGGATGGCCTCGCAAGCGCATTCGCTACAGGCGAAAAGCTGCTGGTCATCGGTGGCGGCTATGTCGGACTGGAGGTCGCGGCGGTGGCCGCTCGGGTCGGCAAGCATGTGACCGTTGTGGAGATGGCGGAGCGCATTCTGCAGCGGGTGGCGTCTCCTGAAACCTCCGCCTTCTACCGGCACCTACACGAAAGCCACGGCGTTCGCTTATTGGAGGGCACGGGTATTTCGGAACTCACAGGGCAGGGCGGTCGTGTCAACGGGGCAAAGCTGTCCGACGGCGAATATGTCGAAGCCGACACCGTGCTCGTCGGCATCGGCGTGACGCCGCGATCCGATTTGGCGGAAATGGCAGGTTTGCATATCGAGAACGGAATTGCCGTGGACGGCGATTGCTGCACTTCCGCCCCCGCCATTTTCGCCGCTGGTGACTGCGCCAGCATCGTCTTGCGCGACGAACGCACCCGTATCGAATCGGTGCCCAACGCCATCCAGCAAGGAGAAGCGGCGGCGCGCGCCATGCTGGGACTGCCCGCTGACTATCAGCCCAAGCCATGGTTCTGGTCCGACCAATACGATGTTAAACTGCAGATCGCCGGGTTGAATGCAGGCTACGACAGCACCGTGACACGGCCCGGCAAGCGCGAGGGTTCGCAGTCGGTCTGGTACTACGCCGGTGAACAGCTTTTTGCTGTGGATGCCATGAACGACGCCCCCAGTTTCATGATGGCAAGGCGCATTCTGGAAGCTGGCGGGAACGTGCCGAAGGGTGCGGCTGCCGATCCGACCAGCAATCTGAGGGAGTTTGCATGACAGATACGCCGAGGACATGGACCGCCGAGGACTATCACCGGCACCTTGATGACGACGTGAAGGCTTTCATTGCGAAGTCGGACAGTTTCTATCCGGAGGACAAAAGCGATGTCCCCATCCCGGAACGGCGCGACATGTATGAAGCGCTTTGCGCTCATTTCCGCCCCGACGATCTGCCAGAAATAGAGATCGAAGACGCGGTCATCTCCGATCCACGCAGCGATATCCCACTTCGCAGGTACAAGCCTCAGGGTTGGCACAAGGCAAAGGCGCAAATCCTGTTCTTCCATGGCGGCGGCTATGTGCTGGGATCGCTGGAAACCCACCAAGATCTTTGCGTCCAAGTGGCTGATGATACCGGCATGATGCTCACGGCTGTCGACTATGCCTTGTCGCCAGAGCGTCCGTTTCCTCACGATTGGCAGGATGCGATGGCGGCTTTCGAGCATGTCGCGGCATCCTCATCACTTCCCATCGTAACCTTCGGCGACAGCGCTGGGGCGAACCTCGCAGCTGCCGTCTGCCACGAGAATCGCCACCATGAACGCGCACCGACTGGGCAGGTACTGGTCTATCCCGGTCTCGGCTCGGATCTGACGCAGGGCAGCTTTGTCGAACACGCCGATGCACCGGGGCTGACCACCGCCGGAACGACAGACTATAAGCTCTACCGCTCTGGCGGCGAGATGTGGCGTCTGGCCGATCCGAAGGCCTCTCCACTCAACGCAACCGACTTTACCGCGCTGCCGCCAACAATCGTCTTTAGTGGTGAATGCGACCCGTTGCGCGATGATGGGCGTCTGTATTGCGAGAAGGTCAACGATTCCGGTGGATCAGCGCGCTACGTCGAGGAAGCGGGGCTTATCCACGGCTACCTGCGGGCGCGCCACGCGGGCGGCAAGGCCGGGCGCTCCTTTGCGAACATCTGCAAGGCCTTGTCCGAGCTGGTTTTTTGACCGGCCCTACGACGCTGAAACCATCGCGATTGACGTATACGTTAGCCTCTTATCCCTATGGCTGATTGCACCGATTGCCGCACCCTGTAGGTTCCTGCCCAAGTTCCGGGGGAGGAAATTCCGGTTCTTGACGCTCAAATTCCAGGGAGGAACTCCATGAGCCAATCCAAAAACTTCACGCGCCGTCGCGTGATGAAGTCCGGTGCCGCTGCAGCTGCTGCCGCCACCGCGACGCCCTACTTCTTCACCAACGCTGCTCTGGCTGACGGCCATGCCGGTTACCGCAACGCCCCCCAGGGCGACACGGTTACGCTGGGCTTCAACGTCCCGCAGTCCGGCCCTTACGCCGACGAGGGCGCTGACGAGCTTCGCGCATACGAACTCGCTGTCGAGCACCTGAATGGTGGCGGCGATGGCGGCATGATGGGAACATTCTCGTCCAAGGCGCTGAAGGGTAACGGTATTCTGGGCAAGAAGGTCGCATATGTGACCGGTGACACCCAGACAAAATCCGACGCCGCTCGCGCATCCGCCCGCTCGATGATCGAGAAAGACGGTGCCGTGATGATCACCGGCGGTTCGTCCTCCGGTGTGGCCGTTGCCGTGCAGGCGCTCTGCCAGGAAGCCGGCATCATCTTCATGGCTGGTCTGACCCACTCCAACGACACCACCGGTAAGGACAAGAAGGCCAACGGCTTCCGCCACTTCTTCAACTCCTACATGTCCGG
>JBCCRF010000005.1:0-23832 GCA_039208305.1 Pseudomonadota bacterium | reverse complement strand
CTGATTTGCAGACGGCGTCGAAGCGATCTTCATCGGATTCTTCCAGAGCGGCGATAGCGGGGAACTGCTCGCAGGCTTCTTCCATCACCAGTTCGACGAAAGCGTCGCGGGTACCGGAGGTCGGGGGCGGGCCGAGCACTTCGATTTTGGTGGCGGGCAACGAGGGGTTGATCTCGTTCCACATGGTGTAGGGATTGGCGACGACTTTACCGTCGACTTCCACTTCTTTCGCCAGCGCGTTGAAGACGTCCTTGATATCGATTGCGAGCGGTGCGGAAGCGCGGGAGTTGGCCAGCACGATGCCGTCATAGCCCACTTTAACTTCCACGATGTCTTTCACACCGTTGGAGGCGCAGAGTTCGACTTCAGAGGATTTGATGCGGCGCGATGCGTTGGTGATGTCGGGCGTGTTGGCGCCAGCACCTGCGCAGAACAATTTCAGACCACCGCCGGAACCGGTGGACTCGACCACGGGTGTTCCGAAGTCGGTGGACTGGCCGAAACGCTCGGCGACAGCCGTTGCGAACGGGAACACGGTGGAGGAACCAACGATGTTGATCTGGTCACGCGCCACAGCAGGCGTCGACACGATGGCAGCGGATGCGACGAGCAGCGCGGCCTTGAGGGCGGTGGTTTTTTTCATGGGAGTGATCCTTTGAGAGGGCCTGAGTGTTTCGTCAGAGGTGACCTGGACAGTCGTTGACCTCTTGCGGCGGCGGAGTAGGAACGCTGCATGACACTTGTGTGACAGTTTTCACGACCTGGTAGCGGACGCGAAATTTTTCCGCGATGGCCGTTGGCCCGTCAGTCCTGCATGGGCAAGTGAATCTTGAAGCTGCTGCCCTTGCCCACTTCGGATCCGATGTTCAGCCGCCCGCGATGGCGCTGAACGACGTGCTTCACGATAGCCAATCCAAGACCCGTACCACCGCTCTTGCGTCCTCGGTGATCGTCCACGCGATAGAATCGTTCGGTCAGGCGGGGTAGATGTTCTCGCGAGATTCCTTCGCCTTGATCGCTGACGGTGATGGTGACGGTGGGCGTTGCGATTCCCGGAGTTTTCGTCTCGGGCGTCACCGTCACGTCGATAGCGGTGCCGGGAGCGGAGTACTTTACCGCGTTTTCCAGGAGATTCTGGAACAGTTGCACCAGCTCATCGGTGTCGCCACGTATGGTGGGCAAGTCAGCTGGAATATCGAAATTGATCGACTTCTCGGAGGCATCTGCTCGTTGCTGAACGACGGCCCGCGCGCGGCCCAGAACGGACGTCAGGTCCACCTCTCCGGTGGGGCGGGAGGCTTGTCGTTCCTCGACGCGAGACAGATGCAGCAAGTCCTGAATCAGTCGGGTCATACGCCCGGTCTCGTCATGCATCAGGTTCAGAAACCGCTCATGCGCGTCGGGATCATCCCTCGCAGGGCCTTGTAAGGTTTCGATGAAACCGGACATTGCGGTGAGGGGTGAACGCAATTCGTGGGAGACGTTGGCGACAAAGTCCGATCGCATCTGCTCGGCGGCTCTTTGTTCCGAGATGTCTAGCATGGCGACAACGATGAAGGGCGTGCCTTCATCATCGCTGCGGCTGACGCGGATACGGAAGGTGCCGGGAACGGGCGTGCGAAGCGTCACCGTATCGGCAGCCGATGCCAGACCCTCCTCCACCTTATCCAACAGCTCCAGTACAGTGGGATTGCGGATCACCTGCACGAAGGGCCTACCCAGATGCATAGCACCCAACCGCGCGTTCGCGCCGCGATTGACGAAGACCACGCGCCTGTCCTGATCGAGCACCAGCACCAGATCGTGCATCTCATCCAGCAGGGCAAAGCGCGGGTCGGCCATTGGCTGAGAAGCGGTCTCGAAGGTGTTGGGTCGAAGGGCGAACATGGCGGTGCGATCGCGAGAACGGTAATCGCCCGACAAGTCATCGCATGTGTGACAGCTTCATGAAAGCTGGCGCATTTACGTTGATCAACTGTGCTTTCGGTTTTTGTGCGTGTCGGGCTTTGCGCGGCGCAAAAGCCGCTCTAGGTTGCTTGCGGCGACCGGGCAGATGCGCCCGGCATGAGACGATCTGGGGAGGATCCACGATGAAATTGATGATGAAGCTGGCAGCCGGTGCAGCCGCATTGGCACTGCTCGCGGCACCTATGGCCGCGCATGCCGAGCCCGTGAAAGTGGGCATGATCACCACGCTGACCGGCGGCGGTGCCGGGCTTGGTGTCGACGTGCGTGATGGTTTCTTGCTGGC
This sequence comes from Pseudomonadota bacterium, assembly GCA_039208305.1. Taxonomy (GTDB): domain Bacteria; phylum Pseudomonadota; class Alphaproteobacteria; order Rhizobiales; family Rhizobiaceae; genus Pseudahrensia. Next base: position 21,581 of record JBCCRF010000005.1, on the reverse strand, counting down.
GGTGAAACAGTCCGGCAATTCCGACCTGTCCGTGGTGATCGAGGACGATCAGCGCAAGCCGGATATTGCAGTGCAACTGGCTGACAAGATGATCCAGTCGGAGCAGGTGGATATCCTCACCGGCATTATCTGGTCGAACCTGGCCATGGCCGTCGTTCCTTCCGCTACGGCGCAGGGCAAGTTTTACCTGTCACCCAACGCCGGACCGTCCGCGCTGGCGGGTAGCGGATGTCACCCGAACTATTTCAACGTCGCCTGGCAGAACGACAATCTGCACGAAGCCGCCGGGGCATACGCCAATGATGCGGGCTTCAAGAAGACTTTCATCCTTGCGCCGAACTACCCTGCCGGACAGGACGCGCTGACCGGATTCAAGCGCATGTTCAAAGGCGAGGTGGCGAGCGAAATTTACACCAAACTCGGCCAGACGGACTACGCGGCCGAAATCGCGCAGATCCGCGCGTCGGGTGCCGACAGCGTGTTCTTCTTTCTGCCGGGCGGCATGGGCATCGCTTTCATGAAACAGTATGCCGGTTCCGGGGTAGACACGCCGCTGGTTGGCCCGGCCTTCTCTTTTGATCAGGGTATTCTGCAGGCTGTCGGTGAAGCGGCCCTCGGCGTGAAAAACACGTCGCAGTGGAACAAGGATATCGACAACGCCGCCAACAAGGCTTTCGTCGAGAGCTTCCAGGCAGAGTACGGTCGCCTTCCGTCGCTCTACGCGAGCCAGGGCTTCGACACCGCAAACCTCATCCTGTCCGCCATGAAGGAGGCTAGCGTGAAGGATGCTGATGCCTTCCGCGCGGCGCTGAAGGCTGCAAATTTCGCTTCCGTGCGGGGCGACTTCAAGTTCAACACAAACCAGCACCCGATCCAGAACATCTACGTGCGCGAGGTGATCAAGGAAGGTGATGTCTTCACCAACAAGATTGTCTCCACCGGTTTGGAAAACCACGGCGATGTCTATGCGGAGCAGTGCGCGCTTAACTAAGCGTGCATCGTGTTCTCCATGTTACAGGCCTGTCTCAACGGCGGGCGGGCTGAGACGTTTGTTCCAGCTTCGGCCAAACAACTGGCCGAGGCCGCTCATGATGCCTTCGTGGCAGGTGCTGAAGAATTCCACATCCATCCAAGAAATCTTGAGCGAGTTGAAACCCTGCACGCCCGAGCAGTCGCCGAAGCCGTTTCTGCCCTTCGCGAAAAGGTAGGATATGCTCCAATTGGCCTCGGGTCAGGTGCGTGGATCGCACCAGGGGGGCGGAAAAGGCACAGCGATATAGCGAGTTGGAAAACCTGTCCCAACTATGTGTCGGCCAATTTTGGAGAAGAAGATGCGCTTGACGTCATCAAAATCCTGAATGGTCATCGCGTCGGTTTCGAAGCTGGCTTATGGACCGAACGAGATACGCTGCGGTTTATTGCCGAAGGACCTTACGACAATCTGGAGCGTGTTCTGATTGAAATGCCAGACGTAGCGCCAGACGAAGCAATTGATCTTTCTAAAGCTTGTCTGACTATCCTGAAAAAAGCCGGGTGCGATGCGCCGATCCTGCTGCATGGCGAGGGCGAAAGCACTTGGCCGTGTCTGCAAGAGGCGGCAAAGCTTGGGTTGCAAACACGGATTGGGTTCGAGGATACGCTTTTGTTGCCCGATGGATTGCCCGCCCCTGATAACAAGGCTCTGGTCGATGCTGCTTTCGAACTCGGTCGCCTTTCATGACCTTCACCCTCATCGCGGAGCAGACGCTGAACGGTCTGCAATTCGGCGTCATGCTGTTCTTGATGGCGGCGGGGCTGACGCTGATCTTTGGCGTGATGGGGCTGATCAACCTCGCCCACGGCTCGCTTTACATGGTTGGTGCATTCGCCTGCGCGGCCGTGGCAGCGGCAACCGGGTCGTGGTGGCTCGGTGTAGTGGCAAGCCTCGTGTTCGCAGCTGCAGCGGGTGCTGTGGTTGAACTGACGGTCATCCGACGGCTCTACAAGCGGGACCATCTCGATCAGGTGTTGGCGACCTTCGCGTTGATCCTGATTTTCTCCGAGGGCACGCGCTGGCTGTTCGGTTCCTTCCCGCTCTATCTGTCGGTGCCGTCGGCCCTGTCAGGGGCGGTCACCCTCCCGGGCGGCATCGACTACCCGCTCTTCCGTCTGTTCATCATCGGTGTCGGGCTAATGCTTGCCGCAGGGCTCATGGTGTTCATCGCCAAGACCCGCGTCGGCGCGCGGATCCGTGCAGGCCAATCCGACCGTGAGATGATCTCCGCGCTCGGAGTGAATATCGACCGGCTCTACACGCTCGTCTTCGCCTTGGGCGCGGCGCTCGCGGGGCTTGCCGGGGCGCTGGTCGCTTCGTTGCAGTCGGTACAGGTGGGCATGGGGGAGCCGGTGCTGATCCTCGCCTTCGTGGTCATCATCATCGGCGGGCTGGGGTCAATCCCCGGTGCTTTCGTCGGCGCTCTCATCGTCGGTCTATCGGATACGCTCGGCCGCTTCGCGCTTCCCGCCCTGTTCGCGCAATTCATGGATCCATCAAGCGCGACCGCCATCGGATCGGCGCTGGCGTCGATGCTAATCTATATCGTCATGGCCTGTGTGCTCGTGGTGCGGCCCACCGGTTTGTTCGGAGCGAAGCACTAATGGGCCGCGAACGCACCGTCGATCTCGCGCTCTTTTTCATGCTGCCGGTCACCGTGCTGTTGGCCTGGGTGATGGGTGAGATTTTCACCATCACCCTGGCAACACGCATCGCTATCCTTGCTATCGCAGCGACGGGGCTGAACCTTGCGCTGGGGCATGGCGGGTTGGTGTCTTTCGGACACGCGGCCTTCTTTGGTGCCGGCGGCTACGTTTGCGGCATCCTCGCCAGCCACGCGTTTACCAACACGCCCTTGATGACCGTGCCGTTCCTGATCGAAAGCACGAAGTCCATGCCGGTGATCTGGCTGGTCGCGATCATCGTGTCCGCGGCGCTGGCCGCGCTGATCGGGCTCTTCGCGCTGCGGACGGCGGGCGTCTATTTCATAATGCTGACGCTCGCGTTTGCGCAGATGATCTACTATTTCGCGATTTCCTTCCCCGGTTACGGCGGGGAGGATGGCTTGCCGACCTATGTACGAAACGGCTTTCCGGGCCTCAACACGCTCGATCCGATGCAGTTCTTCTGGCTCTGCTTTGCGGTGTTGGCGCTGACGATCTGGCTGGTGGACCGGTTCACCTGGTCGCGCTTCGGCCTTGCGCTGGCAGCCGCAAGACAAAATGGCGAACGGCTGGAGGCGGTGGGCATCGCGCCATTCCGCATCCGCTACGTCGCCTTCATCGTGTCGGGCGCGATCACCGGATTGGCCGGGGCGCTCTACACCGATCTCAATCGCTTCGTGTCGCCCTCCATGCTGTCGTGGCAGACGTCGGGTGAGTTGATCGTTTTCATCATTCTCGGCGGTACGGCGCGGCTGTTCGGCCCACTGCTGGGTGCGGCCTTGTTCGTGGTGCTGGAAAACACGCTTGGCGGATGGACAGAGCATTGGCCGTTTTTCGTCGGAGCAACCCTGTTGCTGGTCGTGCTCTTCGCGCGGGGTGGGGCAATTGCCGCGCTGTCAGGAAAGGCGGTGGACCATGGCTGAGCCGATCCTGAAGACCAACGGAATTTCCAAACGCTTCGGCGCGCTGATGGCCTGCGATGCCGTCGATTTCGACCTGCGCCCCGGCGAAGTCCACGCCCTGATCGGGCCGAACGGTGCGGGGAAATCCACTTTCATCCGCCAGATCACCGGTGAACAGGTGCCGGATGAGGGACAGGTGACGTTCCATGGTGACGACATCACCGCGCTCGATGTGCCCGCACGCAGTCGCGCAGGCTTGGCACGCACGTTTCAGATATCATCGCTGATCGATGGCTTCACCGCGTTGGAAAACGTGATGCTTGCGGTGCAGGGCCACAAGCGTTGCAGCTTCTCTTTTTTCCGTCGAGCGGTCCGTGATCCTTCGCTGACCGAACCGGCCATGGAGCATCTTGCTGCTTCGGGGCTTGGTGAGCGATCAGAAGAGAAGGCGGCCAATCTCTCTCACGGCGAGCGGCGGCAATTGGAACTTGCTATGGCGCTGGCCTTGCAACCGAAGGTTTTTCTGATGGACGAGCCGATGGCTGGCATCGGGCCGGGCGGGTCGGTGGTGTTGACGTCCATTCTCGAGGAATTGAAAGCGCAGGCCCCCATTCTACTGGTTGAGCACGACATGGAGGCGGTCTTCAAACTGGCCGACAGGGTGACAGTGCTGGTGGGCGGCAAGGTCATCGCCCATGGCTCCGTCAATGACATCCGTAACAATGCACAAGTGCGCGAAGCCTATCTGGGGGAGGGGGCATGAGCCGCCTGTTGCAGGTTGAAGGTGCGCAGTCCCATTACGGTGCGACGCAAGCGCTGTTTGGCGTCGATCTTGAGGTTTCGGAAGGCGAGGCGGTGGCGCTGATGGGGCGCAACGGTATGGGCAAAACGACAACGATCCGGACGATCTGCAATCTGCTGCCGCTGTCTGCAGGGCGCATCGCATTCGCCAATCGTGACACCGCAAAACTGACGCCGCATCGCGTGGCAAAGCTCGGCGTCGGGCTCGTGCCGGAGGGGCGGAGGTGCTTCGGCAATTTATCTGTGTTGGAAAATCTCACTGTCGCGGCGCGGCGAGGGGCATGGAGCCTTGCCAAGGTCCAAGCGCTCTTCCCACGCCTTGAAGAACGGGCATCGCAAATGGCCGACACGCTATCCGGCGGTGAGCAGCAGATGCTGGCCATCGGGCGGGCGCTGATGACCAATCCGCGCCTGCTCATTCTGGATGAGGCGACGGAAGGCTTGGCACCGGTCGTGCGGCGTGAAATATGGGATTCGATTGCGGAGTTGAAGCGCGATGGGCAGGCCATTCTGATTGTCGACAAAACGCTGTCAGAGTTGCTGAAGGTGGCGGACCGTTGTGTCATTCTTGAAAAGGGCGAGAGCGTCTGGACGGGCGCGTCCGCTGAACTGAGCGATGAACTCGCCGACCGCTATCTGGGCGTCTAGGTTGTTTCGATGAACAATCCCGACCAACCCCTTGCTGGTCTTCTCGTTGTTGCCATCGAGCAGGCGGTGGCCGCGCCCATGTGCACGCAGCGGCTAGCGGATGCCGGGGCGCGGGTCATCAAGATCGAGCGTGAGGGTGGGGAGACCGCCCGCCACTACGACCGCGCGGTGCATGGCACGAGCGCCTATTTCGCGTGGCTGAACCGCGGCAAGGAAAGCGCGGTGCTGAACCTGAAGGACGAGGCTGACCTCGCTATTGTTCGCAACATGGCGCGGAAAGCGGACGTACTGGTGAGCAATTTCGCCCGTGGCGCGGTGGAGCGGCTGGGGCTCGGATATGACGATCTCACAGCGGATAATCCCGGCCTGATCGCAGTCCAGATCGCAGGTTACGGCGGCGATACATCCTATGCAAACGCTCGCGCCTATGATGCGCTTGTACAGGCCGAAAGCGGCGTTTGCGCTGTAACCGGAACGGCAGACACGCCCGTCAAAGTGGGTGTGTCTCTCGCCGATATCGCCTGCGGGATGAACGCCCATGCGGCCGTGCTGGAGGCGCTGATCGCGCGTTCCATCTCCGGGCAGGGCCGTGCCATCGAGATGACGCTGTTCGACACGATGGCCGATTGGATGAACGTGCCGCTGATGCATTACGAGCATTTAGGGCGCGAAGTGCCGCGCTCCGGCCTCGCCCACGCGTCGATCTACCCCTATGGCCCCGTGCATTGTTCTGACGGGCAGGTGATGGTGGTAGTGCAGAACCCGGCGGAGTGGCCGCGCTTCTGCGAAGTGGCATTGGAGCGACCAGAGCTGGCGAACGATCCGCGCTTTCACGACAATCCGGCCCGCGATGCCAACCGCGACGCGCTGGATGCCGAGATGGCGCCCGTCTTCGCAAGACTGAAATGCGACGAGGCACTAGCGCGTCTGGAGAGCGGCAATCTCGCCGGTGCGCGGATCAACACCGTGGCGGGTGTGTCCGACCACCCAGCGGTTCGTCGTGCTTCTGCATTAGTCGACGGGGGCGAATATCAGTTCGCCGCGCCACCTCTGCGGCCCGACATCGAGGCACGCACCGTGCCAACCGCCGGGGCGCATACGGATGTGATCCGGCGGGAATTCGGTTCCGCTTAGGCCGTCAATCCTTCCGGTTCCGGCAAGCCGTTTGCGCGGCGGCAGGCGGTCAGCGTGTTGGCCAGCAAGCAGGCGATCGTCATGGGGCCGACCCCGCCGGGAACGGGCGTGATGGCTCCCGCAACTTCAGATGCTGACGCGAAATCCACATCGCCCACAAGGCGAGTGCCGCCCTCTGGCTTGTCGATGCGGTTGATGCCCACGTCGATCACTGTCGCACCTGGCTTCACCCAATCGCCGGTGATCATTTCCGGACGCCCTACAGCCGCGACCAGAATGTCGGCTTGACGGCACACAGCCTCAACATCCTTCGTACGGCTGTGCGCGATGGTCACCGTGCAGCTATCGCGCAGTAGAAGTTGTGCCATGGGCTTGCCGACGATGTTGGAGCGACCAACCACGACGGCGTTCATGCCGGAGAGCGAGCCGTGTTGCTCGCGCAGCATCATCAGGCAACCGAGCGGCGTGCATGGCACCATCGCCTTCTGCCCCGTCGCCAGCAGGCCGACATTGGAGATGTGAAAGCCATCAACGTCCTTTTCCGGCAGGATGGCGTTGATGACGGCCTCCTCGTCGAGATGTTGCGGGAGTGGCAGTTGGCAGAGAATGCCGTGGACGGCGGGGTCTGCATTCAGTTCCCCAATGATACCCATCAACGTCGCCTGATCGGTATCGGCGTCAAGCTTGTGCTCAAAACTCGCCATGCCGCATTCGATGGTTTGCTTGCCCTTGTTGCGCACATAGACTTGCGACGCGGGGTCCTCGCCCACCAGCACTACAGCGAGCCCGGGCGTGATGCCGTGTTCGCTTTTCAGGATGGCGACGTGCTCTGCCACCTGCCCGCGCACTTTGGCAGCGAAAGCTTTGCCGTCGATCATATCGGCCATAGTCAGTTCCCTCTTTCAGCGATGAGCGCCTCGATCGCGTTCAATGCCGCGGTGATACCCGATAAATCAAACCGAGCATCTTTTCTGTCGTATTCGGTGCCCATGGAAACGGTTGCCTGATTGCCTGCTTTCAGGTCGGCCACAAGTCTGGTGTTCATGGTGCCATCGACAATTGTGAACGTCTCGGCGACATTCGAGATGTCCATTTCACCGCGCGCCCAATCCTTGTCCTTCAGGCCCATTACATCGCCGTCGATGTCGAACGTAACGACATCATTTTCACCCAATTTCCAGCCGCGCTGAAAGACTGTGATGACATAGCGACCGCGGCGGATCACGTTGATTGCCATGCGCCGTTGACCGTCTACCCCATCCGTTCCGGCCAGTTGGACGGCGCGGCAGTCGCCCTTGCCTTTATTGGCACACACAGCAAGCCACGAGCCGTGATAGCCCCGCGCTTCGCCGAATTTATGCTGGAACCACTCGCCTGCCATTGCGGGTGTCGCCAATAATGACAGGGTGAGCGCAAGGGTAAGCCGCATCAGAACAGACCTTCAATGAGGCCTTCATCGTTCAGCATGATGCTCTCCGATGATGGCACGCGGGGCAGGCCTGGCATGGTCATGATCTCACCGCAGACGACGACGATGAAACCGGCACCGGCGGACAGGCGCACTTCGCGGACCGGCACGGAATGGCCGTCCGGCGCGCCGCGCAGGTTGGGGTCGGTGGAGAAGGAGTATTGGGTCTTCGCCATGCAGACGGGTAGTTGGCCGAAACCGTCATCCTCCCACTGGCGCAGCTGGTCGCGCACCTTCTTATCAGCCAGCACCTCGTCAGCGCGGTAGATGCGCTTGGCGATGGTTTCGATCTTGGTGAAGAGCGGCATGTCGTCGGGATAGAGCGTCTGGAACTGTGCCATATCGCTGTCGGCGATTTCCGCTACGCGGGTGGCGAGATCGGTGATTCCGGCGGAACCATCCGCCCAATGCTTGCAGAGGATCGCTTCGGAGCCGAGGCTTTCGACATATTCCTTGCATGCCGCGATTTCCGCGTCTGTGTCGCCGTGGAAATGGTTGATCGCGACGACGGCAGGAACGCCAAAGCCTTTGACGTTTTCGATATGGCGACCGAGGTTGGCGCAGCCTTCTTTCACGGCATCCACGTTTTCGGCCCCAAGATCCGCCTTCGCCACGCCGCCATTCATTTTCATGGCGCGGATGGTTGCGACGATCACCACGGCGGATGGCGCGATGCCTGCCTTGCGGCATTTGATGTTCATGAATTTCTCGGCACCGAGATCGGCGCCGAAGCCTGCTTCTGTCACAACATAGTCGGCGAGTTTCAGCGCGGTCTGGGTGGCGACCACGGAATTGCAGCCATGGGCGATGTTGGCAAAGGGGCCGCCGTGCACGAAGGCTGGATTGTTCTCCAGCGTCTGCACCAGATTGGGCTGCATCGCATCTTTCAGCAGCACCGTCATGGCACCGTCCGCCTTGATGTCGCGGCAGGTGATGGCTTTGCGGTCGCGCGTGTAGGCGATGATAATATTGCCCAGACGCTCCTGCAGATCGTCCAGATCGGAGGCGAGGCACAGGATCGCCATGACTTCCGACGCCACGGTGATGTCGAAACCGGCCTGGCGGGGGAAACCGTTCGGCACGCCACCCAGCGAGGTGACGATGTCGCGCAAGGCGCGGTCGTTCATGTCGATGACACGCTTCCAGGACACGCGGCGGATGTCGATACCCAGCGAATTGCCCCAATAGATGTGGTTGTCGATCATCGCCGACAGCAGGTTATGGGCGGATGTGATGGCGTGGAAGTCGCCGGTGAAGTGGAGGTTCATTTCCTCCATCGGCACCACCTGCGCGTAGCCACCGCCTGCCGCACCGCCTTTCATCCCAAAGCAGGGTCCCAGAGACGCTTCGCGGATGCAAATCGCAGCCTTTTTTCCGATTGCGTTGAGGCCGTCGCCCAGACCAACTGTCGTGGTCGTCTTGCCCTCGCCAGCGGGCGTCGGATTGATGGCGGTCACGAGGATCAGCTTGCCGTTGTCCTTGCCGGCCTGCGCCTTGATGAAGTCGGCAGACACCTTCGCCTTGTCGTGGCCGTAGGGCACCAGATCGGCAGCGTCTATGCCGAGCTTTGCGCCGATCTCTTGAATGGGTTTTTTGTTCGCTTCGCGGGCGATTTCGATGTCTGTTTTGAAAGCCATGGTCTTGTCCTCGTCCACGGTTGCAAGGCAGGCGTCGGGACGCCGGTTCCAGAGTCGTGTGGCACGCCGCCGCACGTTGCGAAAGTCATAAACGTCCTGACGCTGTTCCGTTTGCGACCAGATTTGGGTGGCCTATCCCGCCACATCAGGCAGTGGGGTTTTCGTGCTCAAATTTTGAGCAGGTTTCGCCTGTCCTGCGGCCATTGCGCCTGAGGCCGGCAACGGGTTCCGACCGCTTCCGTTTCTGTGATAGGAGACGCGCCGCGGGCGACCTGCATGGGCGGGCGTAGACGCTGAAAACAGGATGTCCCGATTGTGAGCAGTTTTACGGCACGCGAGTTTCGCGATGCGCTTTCGACCTTTGCAAATGGCGTCAGTATAGTGACGGCGCGGGACGGCGACGGTGACCCGGTGGGGATGACGGCGTCATCCTTCACCTCAGTCTCTATGGACCCGCCATTGATCCTGTGGTGTCCCTCAAAAACTGCGCTTTCCGCGCAGGCTTTTTATGATGCGGAGCATTTCGCGGTTCATGTGCTGTCGACCGATCAGGCCGACCTTTCCAATCGATTCGCAACGACCGGGACGGATAAGTTTGCCGGTCTGGAATGGAGCGGTGACGCGCAAGGCGTCCCGAAACTAGCGGAAGCGCTGGCGCGGTTCGAATGTGTTCAACATGCAGTTTATGAGGGCGGTGACCATTGGGTCATTCTGGGCGAAGTGACGAGGTTCGAACACGCCTCAGGTCAGGGTCTGATCCATGTCGGCGGTGGCTATGCATCGGCTTCGCCTTTGAAGCCAAACTCTCGCGATGCCACCGAGTAAACTTAGTCCAGCATCGCGACGTCCTTCACCGCTTCCATAGCCACATAGGTCGATGTCTGTGCGACCCCGGGCAATGCGGAGAGCGTTTCGCCGAGAAAATGCCTGTAGCTGGTGATGTCGCGCGTTCGGACTTTTAGCAGATAGTCGAAACCACCTGCGATCATGTGGCACTGCTCGACTTCCGGCAGTGCGAGTACCGCATCGCTGAACGCTGCAAGCGCATTGGCCCGCGTATCCAACAATTTCACTTCGACAAAGGCGACGTGGTCGAGGCCAAGTTTCACAGGATCGACAAGAGCGCGATAACCGGTGATGACGCCGTCATCCTCCAACCGCTTGACCCGCGCCGAACAGGGCGTTTTCGACAGGCCGATGTCCTGCGCCAGATCCGTAATAGAGATGCGCGCGTTGGTGGAAAGGGCTGCGAGGATCTTGCGGTCGATCTTATCGAGTGGCTTTGCTTGATCGGACATCTGTCTTTTCTGAGAATGAAAATCAGGGAAATATCTTTCTGATCGGTTGCACTACAGGCGAAACGTCTAGCATTGCAACGCTATGATGCGCGAAAGGAGAACCGACATGCCCCTTCCCGCCGCGCCGCCGACCGAAGCCGCAGCGCTCCGCCGTTTGTTGGATCATGATGTGATCGACAGCGGCTTGCGCGAGCGTATAACGAACCGGGCCGTTGGTTTGGTGAAGGCCATCCGCGATGACAGCGAACCGGGCATGATGGAGCTGTTTCTTGCGGAATACGGTCTGTCATCCGACGAGGGCGTGGCGCTGATGTGTCTCGCCGAAGCGCTGCTGCGAGTGCCGGACGAAGACACGATGGATGCGCTGATCGAAGACAAGATCGCGCCCAGCCAATGGGGGCGCCACCTTGGCCGCAGCCACTCCCCATTCATTAACGCGTCCACTTGGGCTCTCTACATCACGGGTAAAGTGCTGGACGATCCCGACGAGAACCAGCACAGCATTTCAAGTGTGTTGCACGGCGCAATCCGAAGGTTGGGCGAGCCTGTTATCCGTCAGGCGGTGTCGCGCGCCATGAAAGAGATGGGACGTCAGTTCGTGTTGGGAGAGACCATCGAAGCTGCCGTAAAACGGGCGGCGCTGCAGGAGAAGAAGGGCTATACCTACAGCTACGATATGCTGGGGGAGGCGGCGAAGACGGAACGGGATGCGCGGCGCTACCATCTCGCGTACAGCGAAGCGATTTCCGAGATTGCCCATCACGCCACGGGCGACGATATTCGCGCCAATCCCGGTATCTCGATCAAACTGTCGGCGCTGCATCCGCGATATGAAACGGCGAAAGCTGCGCGGGTGATGGACGAATTGGTGCCGCGTGTGATGGCGCTCGCCGCACTGGCGAAGTCCGCAGGCATCGGGCTGAACATTGATGCGGAAGAGGCTGCCCGTCTCGATCTTTCAGTTGCTGTCATTGAAGAAGTGCTGGCTCGTCCTGCACTGAAGGGCTGGGACGGGTTCGGCGTTGTAGTGCAGGCCTATGGCCGCCGTGCGCCGGATGTCATCGATCATCTCTACGATCTCGCGACCCGGCTCGACCGGCGCATCATGGTGCGGCTGGTAAAAGGGGCGTATTGGGACGCTGAAATCAAGCATGCGCAGGTGGAAGGCCACGACACTTTTCCCGTCTTCACCCGCAAGCCGTCTACCGATGTGAGTTACATCTGCTGCGCGCAGAAACTGCTCGCCATGGGCGACCGCATCTATCCGCAATTCGCTACGCATAATGCGCATACCGTCGCTGCTATTCTTGAAATGGCCGACGGCCAATCCGCTTACGAATTTCAGCGCCTCCACGGAATGGGGGAAGCACTGCACAAGACGGTACTGGAGCGCCAGGGCACCCGCTGCCGCATCTACGCGCCCGTCGGAGCGCATCGCGATCTGCTGGCCTATCTCGTTCGGAGGTTGCTGGAGAACGGAGCCAATTCTTCCTTTGTGAATCAAATCGTTGATGAAGATGTCTCGCCGGAGGATGTCGCCGCCGACCCGTTCTCGCGCGTCGAGACCTATCTTGACGACCCGATCAGTCCGGTCATCGTGCGCCCAGCAGACCTGTTTGGCGCTCGCGGAAATTCGAAAGGCGAAGATCTCTCGGACCCTAAAGTTCTGGAACAGCTGGAAGATGCTGTTTCCGTCTTCGACGATCATGAATGGTTGGTTGGGCAGGGAAATGGCGAAGTCATCTCCGTGATCGATCCAGCAACGGGTGCTTCGGTCGGGAAAGTGCGTTGGTGCAATGCGGCGGATGTGAGCGCTGCGGTTGCTGCTTCGCTTAGGTGGGATGCACCGGTGAAAGAGCGCGCAGCCGTGTTGAGGCGGGCGGCCGATCTCTACGAGGCGAATGCACCAGAACTGTACGCCCTGTTGATCCGCGAGGCTGGGAAGACGCTGAACGATTGCGTCGGAGAGTTGCGCGAGGCTGTGGATTTTTTGCGCTACTACGCGGACGATGCGGAGCGGCTCGACCCGGAAGCAGCCGGTCGTTTTGCTTGCATCTCGCCGTGGAACTTTCCGCTGGCGATCTTCACAGGTCAGATTGCAGCGGCTCTTGCGGCGGGAAATGCTGTGTTGGCTAAGCCCGCGGAGGCGACATCCATCATCGCCCATCGTGCGGTTGAGATACTTCACGAAGCGGGCGTACCGAAGTCGGTGCTGCAGTTGCTGCCCGGCGCGGGTGCCAAGATCGGATCGGCACTAGTCTCCAATTCTGCTATAGATGGTGTGTGCTTCACCGGGTCAACAACGACCGCCAAGAGCATCAACCGGCTGATGGCGGCACACCTTTCACCATCAGCGCCGCTGATTGCCGAAACCGGCGGTCTAAACGCGATGATTGTCGATTCCACCGCGCTTCCAGAACAAGCCGTGACGGATATCATCGCGTCCGCTTTTCAATCTGCGGGACAGCGCTGCAGCGCTCTGCGCGTTTTGTACCTCCAGTCTGATGTTGCAGACGCGATGATGGAGATGCTGAAGGGCGCGATGGCAGAACTTGCCGTTGGAAATCCGCGCGACTTCGCCACAGATGTCGGTCCAGTTATCGACGAGGCTGCTCGCGCCAAGATCGCCTCCCATATCGATAAAGCTCGAGCAGAAGCACGATTGATCGCAGAAGGCGAGGTGCCCGAGAGTGGCACATTCGTTCCGCCGACCATTTTGAAGATCGACGGAATGGCCGATCTGGAAGAGGAGATTTTCGGACCGGTTCTTCATGTCGCGACCTACGAGGCCGATGAGATCGACGATGTGATCGCCGCTATCAATGCGACCGAATATGGACTGACCTTCGGTCTGCACACCCGAATTGATGACCGTGTTGAACACATCACCACATCAGTTGGGGCAGGCAACATCTACGTGAACCGAAATCAGATTGGCGCGGTGGTGGGATCGCAGCCCTTCGGGGGCGAGGGACTTTCCGGAACGGGCCCCAAAGCGGGCGGTCCACGTTATGTGCAGCGATTTACGAAACAGCAGCCCGTCTCCTCAGCAACACAGGAAGGCAAGAACGTGCCTTTGGACGTTGTTGAAGCTGCTTTCGAAAAGCTGGCGGTGTCCGATGTTGTCATCGAAGAACTAGACCTACCTGGCCCGACAGGAGAGGCAAACCGCTGGACCGTGTTGCCACGTGGGCGGGTTCTTTGCCTTGGACCCTCCGCCCATGAAGCGCAGCAGCAAGCGAAACGGGCGAATGCGCTGGGATGCGCCGCGATTGCGGTTGCGCCGGGCTTGGGTGGCGCTCTGGACGGCCGGATTTCTGAAGAAACGCTGGTGATGCTGAACGATCTCGGCGCGGTGATCGACTGGTCGGAGAATGCCCGCGATGTTCGACAAGCCTTGGCAGATCGAAAAGGTGCGATCGTCCCGCTGATCACATCACGCGAGATCGAGGCTTATCTCGTTCTTGAACGTCACATCTGCATTAATACAGCCGCTGCAGGTGGCAATGCGGAATTGCTGGGCGGCGAAGTACCGTCCGTTTCTGAAGCGGCCTAGTTCGCGGCGACGAGTTGACGGCCCATAGAAGCGTAGTGAATGCCGTGATCGGCCATGGTTTGCGGCCTGTAGAGATTGCGCAGATCCACCACGACGGGGGAGGCGAGAAGTCCCTTCTTTGCCTGCCAGTCGATGTTGCGAATGCTGTTCCACTCCGTCAGCACCACAACGGCGTCCGCGCCGTTCAATGCCTCATCCATATCTTCGGTGGTCTGTAGTAAGGCTACTTGGTCTGCAGCCGCATTCGCTGCTTGGGGATCGTAGCCGATCACTTCTGCACCCTGTTTGATGAGCAAGGGAATGATGACGGTCGACGCGGCTGAACGGATGTCATCGGTCTCCGCCTTAAAGGCGAGGCCCAGCACCGCGATGCGTTTGCCCAGCAAAGGTAGCTTTCGATCAATGCCCCAACTGTCTGCGCAGAAATCTGCGATGCGGCGTCCCAGCCGGCGGATGTGATGGGAGTTCGACAAGACGACTGACTCCACGATGCGGGTCGGCGTGTCGGCTTCCTGCGCCTGGATCGTCAGTGCCAGCGTGTCCTTGGGGAAGCAGGAGCCACCATAGCCCGGTCCGGGCTGCAGGAAATGTTTGCCGATGCGCTTGTCGAGGCCGATGCCACGGGCGAGTTCCTGCACGTCCGCACCAGTCGCGTCGCAAAGGTTTGCCATCTCGTTGATGAAGGCGACTTTAGTCGCGAGAAAGGCATTGGCGGCATACTTTGTGAGCTCTGATGTCTCGAGGCTCGCCATGACAAACTCCATCTTGCCATCGTCAAAATGGCTGTAGATAGCGCGCATGGTTGCTGCACCTTCGTTGGTCTGTGTGCCGATGACGATGCGGTCGGGATCCATGAAATCGTCGATGGCTGCACCTTCGCGCAGAAACTCCGGGTTGGACGCGACGTGATGGGCATGATCGTCGCCATGTTTGCCCAAGATGCGTCCGACACGTCGACAGGTGCCAACTGGCACGGTGGATTTGACGACGACCAGTTTTGGTCCATTGGCAGCTTTGGCGATCTGTTTGGCCGCGGCTTCGACGTAAGATAGGTCGGAACGACCATCGTCCGCCTGAGGCGTGCCGACAGCGATAAACACCACATCGACAGCCTGTACCGCAGCTGCGAGATCGGTGGTAAATTCCAGTTTATCCTTGGCGACGCTTTTCTCCACCAGTTCGGCAAGCCCGGGTTCGTAGATGGGGATTTGGCCGCGCTGTAGCGTCTCGATTTTCTCCTCGTCGCTGTCGACGCAAATGATCCGGTGGCCGATCTTGGCCAGACACGCTCCGGTCACGAGGCCGACATAGCCTGTGCCGATCATGGCAATTCTCATGGGCGGTTCTTTTCGTCTGCTGGATGGACAGGCGCGATCAGCCGGTGGTCGCGATATCTACGATTGGTATGGTTAAAGCCATCAATGGCAAGTCTCAATCGTGTGCAATTGCCGTGAAGCATCTCATTTGCAGATTGTGAATTTGTAGCATCACGAAGGGCAGCGGTTGCATCTGCTTTGCAGTGTCGTTTGAGACTGTGTCTCACGTGCCGGCGGACAGTTGCGAACGGAAGGAACGAAGAAATGCTCGATCTACTTGCCATAGGTGAGGTCATGGCAGAGCTGCGCCGTGACAGTGAAGGCGAATTTCAGGTCGGATTTGCGGGGGATACGTTCAATACGGCGGTCTACTGCCGCCGTGCGCTCGGAGCGGAGGGCCACGTTTCCTATTTGACGCGGCTTGGGCGGGACTCGCTTTCGCAGGAAGCTATCCGCTTTGCCCGAAACGAAGGCTTCGAAACGGAGTCTATCGAACTGACGGACTGCGCCCAGATCGGCATTTACAGCGTTGCGACCGACGCTGCGGGTGAGCGCAGTTTTTCGTATTGGCGTGACAGCTCCGCCGCACGTGGGCTGTTTTCAGATGAAAGGCCGGTGAGCCTGCCATCGGCGCGTATCATCTATCTCTCCGGGATCACGCTTGCGATACTGCAACCTGATGCGCGGCATCGGTTGATGGACTATCTCTCGGACATTTCGAGTGCTGACGACGCTCTGGTTGCCTTTGACTCTAACTACCGGTCTGCGCTGTGGGAAAATGTCGAGACCGCTCGCACGGTGACCGAACGGATGTGGGAAGTAGCGGACATTGCCTTGCCATCTCTCGACGATGAGTTGGCTTTGTTTGGGGAGGCCAACGAGGAGGAAGTCGTTGCACGTTTCGCAAAGCGAGCATGGACAGCCTGCGCCATAAAGCGCGGTGTTCAAGGGCCGCTTTCGACGACGATCTCTGAAGCTGACCTTCCCGCTTTTGAACCTGCCGCCAGGGTTCTCGATACAACTGCTGCGGGGGATAGCTTCAATGGTGGGTATCTTGCAGCGTTTTTACGCGGAAGTAGCGAAGCGGAGTGCCTGTCACATGGCCACGCGTTGGCGGCTCAGGTGGTGCAGCACTCGGGAGCAATCGTTTCTGCCGATGCCTTGGAGGACGGCTGATCGGTCGATTGAAGTGCGATCGAATAAAGTCTCTCACCACCGGATTTAGGACCATCGCATACCTTGAGCTTGAGCACGCAGAGGCGCAGGCTTGCGGTGGGAGCCAGCGGTTCGGAGTGTCCTGTGGAATTTTTGTCCAGCCTTGATGCGGTTTTATTGGCGCGCATCCAGTTCGCCTTCACGGTGTCGTTCCACTTTCTTTTTCCCGCATTCACGATCGGTCTTGCCAGCTTTTTGGCGGTGGTGAACGCGCTCTATCTTTGGACCAACGAACACAAATATCTCGAACTGTTCCGGTACTGGGTGAAGATTTTTGCACTCGCCTTCGCCATGGGCGTCGTCTCCGGCATCGTGATGAGCTACCAGTTCGGCACCAACTGGTCCGTCTTCTCAGACAAGGCTGGGCCGGTCATCGGTGCGCCGATGGCTTACGAGGTGCTTTCCGCGTTTTTCCTTGAGGCTGGCTTTCTGGGCATCATGCTGTTCGGGCGCGCGCGGGTGGGGCCGAAACTTCACATGTTTGCTACGGCCCTTGTCGCCTTCGGCACGTTCTTTTCCGCGTTCTGGATTCTTTCGGTCAATTCCTGGATGCATACGCCCGCCGGCTTTGAGATCGATCCCGTTACAGGGCAATTCCTGCCGACGAATTTCTGGGAGGTAATTTTCAATCCATCCTTCCCCTATCGCCTGATGCACACCATCACAGCAGCCTATCTGACCACTGCATTCATCGTGGGCGGTGTCGGGGCCTATCATCTGTTGCGCCGTTGGCGCCTCGGCCAATCGCCCACGGAAGCGACGAAGACGATGTTTTCGATGGCCATGTGGATGGCTGCTATCGTTGCGCCGATCCAGATTGTGCTGGGTGATCTGCACGGGCTGAACACGCTGGAGCACCAACCGGCGAAAGTGATGGCGATGGAGGGGCACTACAAATCCTACCCCGATGGGGCGCCGCTTTACTTGTTCGGCATTCCCAACGACGAGACGCAGACGCTCGACTACGCATTCGGCATTCCCAAACTGTCATCGCTCATTCTGAAACACGATCTCAACGCACCGCTCGATGGTCTCGATACGATCCCGGACGACCAGCAGCCGCCTGTAGCATTGGTCTTCTGGTCATTCCGCATCATGATCGCCATCGGCATTGGCATGTTGGGTATAGGGCTCTGGTCGCTTTGGGCGAGGTTTCGCGGGACGTTGTTTGAAGCCGTGTGGCTGCACCGTGCAGCCGTGCTGATGGCGCCATCCGGCCTTGTCGCTGTGCTCGCAGGTTGGATCACCACCGAAGTTGGTCGGCAGCCCTACACGGTATACGGTTTTCTCACGACGGCAGATTCCGTCGCGCCGCTCGCCGCCCCTGCTGTGGCGTCATCGCTGGTGGCCTTTATCGTCGTCTATTTCGCTCTATTCGGTGCTGGCACGTTCTACATTCTTCGTCTCATGGCGACGCCGCCAAAATATGGTGAGGAGCCGCTGAAGAGATCCATCGAAGCGCCCACGCGAACGGCTGGCATTACGCCGGTTCAAGGAGAACTGGCGCGTCGCGAAACCGCTCCGGTTGCAGGAGAATAGCCATGGCGACTGTGGACGGCTTTTCTATCGACCTGACCACAACCTGGGCGTTCATCATTGCCTTTGCTGTGTATGTTTACGTCATTCTTGACGGGTTCGATCTGGGACTTGGCATGTTGTTTGCCATCGAACCCAATCGCAAGAATCGCGATGTGATGATGAACTCCGTCGCACCGGTCTGGGATGGTAATGAAACATGGCTGGTGCTTGGAGGAGGGGGACTGTTTGCGGCCTTCCCGCTCGCCTATGCACTCATTCTGCCCGCGCTCTACGTGCCGATTACTGCCATGCTTTTGGCGCTCATCTTCCGTGGCGTCGCTTTCGAATTTCGCTGGCGTACGGAGCGTTGGCGCGGCGTGTGGGATGTATCTTTCATTCTGGGGTCCACCGTTGCGTCCTTCGCGCAGGGCGTTGCGCTGGGCGCGTTCATTCAGGGCATTGCGGTGGATGAAACCGCTCGTGCATACGGCGGCGGTTGGTACGACTGGCTGACGCCGTTCTCGCTAACGGTCGGCGCAGCTGTAGTGGTGGGTTACATGCTTCTTGGCGCGACATGGCTGGTGATGAAAACGGAAGGGCCGCTGCAGGAGCGCATGCGGTCGCGTGCGTGGGCCTTTGGGCTCATCACGCTGCTTTTTATCGGTGTCGTATCGTTATGGACGCCGTTCCTCCAGGATGGATATTTCGCTCGCTGGTTTCAGGGCTGGGGTGTTGCGCTATCGATCGGTGTTGCCGCCGTGGTGTTGGTGATCGCGGCGCTGATGTTCCTGTCTTTGCGTGTCCATCACCACGAGTATCGGCCGTTTCTGCTGGCGCTGGCGCTGTTCGCCACGTGCTTTGTCGGGCTGGGTATTTGCATGTTCCCGTATATCGTGCCGACGCAAGTGACGATCTACGAAGCGGCTGCACCGGCATCGAGCCAGGTCTTCATGTTGGTCGGGGCTTCGGTGCTGATCCCGCTGATCCTGATCTACACAGCGTATGCCTATTGGGTGTTCCGTGGGAAGATCGATCCGAACGAGGGCTATCACTGATGGAGCGGCCTTCTCCTCAAATGGGAGAGGCACCCTCGACCGTGAGCCGACTGGTTTGGTTCGCTGCTCTTTGGTTGGCGTCAGTGTGCGTTCTGGGGGCTGTCGCTTTCGTCATCAAAGCGTGGCTTGGAGTGTAGGCCAGACGCGAAGGCGGCCTTGCCCTGAACCTGATCGCTTGTGATGGTGCCGCTCTTGAAACGGAGTGACGCCATGCTGCCCATCACCAACAATGCGTTTGCGAAGAAAACCGTCGTCATCACGGGAGCCGGACGGGGGATCGGTCGCGCTGTTGCGATGGCCTTCGCAGATACCGGAGCAAGTGTGCTCGCGCATTCGGGACGAACAGGTACAGCCTCACTCCTCGACGGTGTTACGAACACCTGCTTCGAGGCAGACTTTGTGAAATCTGACGGTGTCGAACGCTTTCATGGCTGGGTCTGTCAGCAGACCGACCATGTTGATGTGCTCATCAACAATGCGGGCACGATGATGGGGCGTTTCCCAGCGGAGGAATTGACGGACAGCGACTACGAGGCATTGGTAGCGCTGAACCAGACGGCAGTGGTGAAACTCACGCGCGGCCTCATTCCTCTGCTTCGGAAATCCGAAGCTGGAGCGATCATCAACACCGTATCGATCTCCGCACTAACCGGCGGTAGCCCGGGATCATCCATCTACAGCGCAACCAAAGCGTTTGTCGGCACCCACACGCGGGCGCTTGCACGGGAACTGGCGCCTGATCGAATTCGTGCGAATTGCGTGTCGCCGGGCACCATCGAGACCGATTTTCACGAGCGTTATTCATCGAAGGAGAAGCTGGAGGCGACGCGGACATCTCTTCCGCTGCAGCGTTTGGGAACGCCGGAGGATTGTGCCCCGGCTTATCTGTTTCTCGCCCATTCTGATCTGTCCGGTTACATCACGGGGCAGACGATCGAAATCAATGGCGGCCAGCTGATCGTCTAACAAAAAAGGCCCGCATCGCTGCGGGCCTTCTCATTGTTGCGGAATCCGGGAACCTTACTGGTTCCAGCTTTTGATCAGCTCGTCATAGGAGACGGTCTCACCCTGCGGCTTCTCGTTGTCGAGCTTGGCTTTCGGCGAACCGGGCTGCCCGAGCCAATGATCGGCACCCTTTTCCTCGTTGAGCTTCGGACCCAGATCACCCTGAACGCCTGCGCGTTCCAAGCGAGCCAGCACGCGCTCCTGATCGGAGCAGAGTGCATCCAGTGCTTCCTGTGCGGTTTTCGCGCCGGACATGGCGTCACCGATATTCTGCCACCACAGTTGTGCCAGCTTCGGATAGTCCGGGACGTTGGTGCCGGTGGGCGACCAGCGCACGCGAGCCGGTGAGCGGTAGAACTCGATCAGACCGCCCAGCTTGTCGGCGCGCTGGGTGAAGTGGTCGGAGTTGATAGTGGACTCTCGGATGAAGGTAAGACCGACGTCGGACTTCTTCAGATCCACCGTCTTCGACGTGACGAACTGCGCGTAGAGCCATGCGGCTTTGGCGCGATCCACCGGTGTGGATTTCATCAGCGTCCATGACCCGGCGTCCTGATAGCCAACCTTTGTGCCGTCCTTCCAGTAAACACCGTGGGGCGAGGGGGCCATGCGCCATTTCGGTGTGCCGTCCTCGTTCATGACCGGTAAGTCAGGCTTCACCGTTGCTGCGGTGAACGCCGTGTACCAGAACATCTGCTGGGCCACGTTGCCCTGTGCAGGGATCGGGCCAGCTTCGCCAAAGGTCATACCGGCAGCTTCCGGTGGCGAATATTTCTGCAGCCATTCAATCGCTTTCTCCACCGCGTAGACGGCTGCGGGCGAGTTGGTGGCACCGCCACGGGCGACGCAGGATCCGGTGGGCTGGGAACCTTCGTTCACACGAATGCCCCACTCGTCCACGGGCAGGCCGTTCGGCTCACCCTTGTCACCCATACCGGCCATGGACATCCACGCATCCGTGTAGCGCCAACCGAGCGACGGATCCTTCTTGCCGTAGTCCATGTTGCCATAGACCTGACCCGACACGCCGAGATGCGACAGGTCGCGACCGGTGAAGAATTCGGCGATGTCCTCATAGGCCGACCAGTTGATCGGAACGCCGAGGTCGTAGCCATACTTCTCCTTGAAGTCGGCCTTGTTCTTCTCGTCGTTGAACCAGTCGTAGCGGAACCAGTAGAGGTTCGCGAACTGCTGGTCTGGCAGCTGGTACAGCTTGCCGTCCGGTGCGGTGGTGACCTTGGTGCCGATGAAGTCATTCACATCCAGTGTCGGCAGGGTCACGTCAGACCCTTCGCCCGCCATCCAGTCGGTCAGGTTGCGCACCTGCTGGT
>JBCCRF010000004.1:0-24673 GCA_039208305.1 Pseudomonadota bacterium | reverse complement strand
GGACGACGTGATTTTCGCCCACCAGACCGATGACCTGTCGGACAGTCAGCCCACCAAGGGCAACATCGAAGGGGGCCTGACCACGATCGAGGAAAAGGCCCTGGGCAACCTCGAAAAGATCGGGCGCGAGTCGAAATATATCGACATTCTGGAACCGGCCGAAATGCCGACATCCGGTGCAGGTCTCTACTTCATGGACTCGTCGTCCGCCGCAGCCGAATGCGTCACCCTGATGGCAGCCGGTGGTGCGGTGATCCACACCTTCCCAACCGGTCAGGGCAATGTGGTGGGCAACCCCATCGTGCCCGTGATCAAGATCACCGCCAACCCGCGCACGGTGCGCACCATGGGTGAGCATGTGGATGTCGACGTAACTGGCATTCTGACGCGTGAGAAAACCATCGACGAAGCGGGCGATGATCTCATTGAGATGATCCGCCGCACCGCCAATGGCCGCAACACGGCAGCAGAGGCTCTCGGCCACCGCGAGTTCTCAATGACGAAGCTGTACCGTTCTGCCTAAGCGGCTCGGATGGGCAGTTCCCGACACCCGGTTCTGCAGCCGCAGAACCGGGTGTTTCTTTATGCGCTTGTGACCGGTGAGAACTTCGCGGACAATCAACGGCAGTGAGCGCACTCTCTTGATCGGCCCAGATGGCAAAACAGGAAACACCAGTACAAAGATCAGCGCTGCCACAACGCGCACCACGATGGTTGCCTTACGCCGCTGCTTTCGTATTTCTCACCGTGTGGCTGACCACCGCGTTTTTCGCGGCCAATCAAGGCTTCAATACAGCACAGGACACTCTCCGCGCTGAAGCGAGAAATGCATTGGCCCTACAGGCTGAAACGCTGCGTGGCGTGTTAGAAAAATACCGCTACCTTCCACCGCTGCTCGCCCATCGCACCGACGTCAAAACGCTTTTCGCCGAGCGCGACGACGAGGCCGCCCTCGCCTTCTTGGTGGACACAGCAGGCCTTTCCGGCGCGGCCGACGTCGGTCTGCTGGCAACCGATGGCAGTTTGAACCATTCGCTCGATACCGTTCTCCAACGACAGGACTTGGACACCTTATCATCGCTGATCATAGCACCGCTGGAAGGTCGGCTGGGGCGTACACTGCTCCAGGCAGGAGGGCAGCCCTTCTACGCCTTCACATATGGTGTGCGCGAAACGATCGACGGGCCGGTGGTTGGCGTGATCGCCATCGTGCTTGATCTCGAGGGGTTAACCGAAGCCTGGCAACTGGCCCTCGAACCAATTTTCCTCACAGCGCCCGACGGTAGCGTGATCTTGGGCAACGATCTTGCGACCGCCTATTTTGAAGGCCAGCTCGACGCTCCACTACAACAGGCACGACATTTGTCACAAACCGATTGGACACTGCATGTGCGGCGCGGCGACGGTCCAGCTCATGCCGCGTGGCGACGCATTTTTGTGACAGTTTCCCTTCTTGCACTCCTGGTTGCTACTATTGGCGCAGCCTTCTGGTGGCGCTGGCGCTCACAACAGGCACGCTTGCGCCGAGACCGCGTTCAGGCACTTCGGCTGGAACGCCGTGTCAGAGATCGGACCCGCGAACTCGCAAATGCCAATGAAGCGCTTAAATTAGCGCAGGACGAGTTGGTGGAAACCGCGAAGCTGGCCGCACTTGGTCGAATGTCGGCTGCATTGGCTCATGAATACAATCAGCCCCTAGCCGCCGTCCGAACATATGCGGACAACGCGGCAAAACTTTTGGAGCGGCAACGTCCGGATGAAGCCGCCGAAGCACTGGGCCGTATCGGCGCGGTCACAGATCGTATGACTGGCCTGTCGAAAGCATTGCGCTCTTTCGCCCGCGCCCCTGGGCAGGCTGTTGGCCCGGTCACAGTGGCACCAGTCGTCGACGAAGTGCGCCTGTTGATCGAACCAGTCGCGCAGAAAGCCAATGTCGCAGTCGATTGGCCAGCGGTCGATCACAAGATTGCCATTCGAGGCGGGCCGGTGCGTCTGTCACAAATACTGGTCAATCTGTTGTCCAACGCGGTGTTAGCAGCTGACAAAGACGTTTTGCTATCGGTTGTCGCCGGAAAAGAGACGGTCACATTCACCGTCAAGGATGATGGTCAGGGCGTAACCGAAGAAGACGCCCCCTTCATTTTCGAACCGTTCTTCACAACACGTCCAGTAGGAGAAGGTCTGGGGCTCGGCCTATCTATCGCATACAACATCGCCCATGATTTCGGCGGCACGCTGCGCCTGAAAGATCCAGGCTTAGACCCTGAGACGGGCGCAACATTCGAACTAGCGCTCCCCCGTGTAAAGGTGTCTGCAAACGGTGACAAGAAGAGCAGCATGCAAAGAGGGCTGACCGATGCCTGACCCGCATGTCTGGCTGCTCGACGACGACGACGATCTACGTCCCGCGCTCGTTCAATCACTTCAATTGGATGGGTTTCAGACCACAGAATTCGGGTCTGGACCGGAACTTCTTGAGCGCCTGAAGCAAGCCACCGAAACAGGTGGCCTGCCCGACATCATCGTGAGCGATATTCGCATGCCGCAGTTGGATGGCATGGAAGTGCTGCCCGCCGTTCAACGCATCGATCCACGTCTGCCTGTCATCCTGATGACCGGCCATGGCGACGTACCCTTAGCCGTCGACGCCATGCGTGCAGGCGCGTCAGATTTCATCGAAAAACCTTTCGATGCAGCACGCCTGACAAACGCCATTACCACGGCCCTTCCCGGTCAAGCCGACACGGAGGAGCACATTGCGCCCCTGCCGTTGCTCGGACCATCCCCAACAGCACAGGAGCTGCGGCACCGCTTTGCTCATCTGCGTCGGTTGCCCGGCGGTCTGCTTCTCATCGGTCCGACGGGAAGCGGCCACACCCGCCTGCTGACCCATCTCCTTGCACCCTTTGAAAGAGATGGACGACCGGTCGTAACGGTCAACTGCGCAAACCTATCGCCGGACACCGCGGAGATCGAGATGCTGGGCGATCGCGGAGTTCTTGCTGCCGCAAGAGGCGGCGCGCTGGTCTTGGAAACCGTCACGCTGCTACCAGGCGACGTCTTGCAACAACTCGCCGATCAATCAACGCTTGCCGAAGCGCCGACGATTTTCGCCACCATCGCTGCAAGCTTCCGCATCGACCCAGTGCTCAGATCTATTTTCGCTGACAGAACATTCGAACTGCCACCTCTTTCGAAGAGGCGTGAGGACATCACAACCCTGTTCCTCGCGCTCGTCCGGCACGCCGCAGACCGGTTCCACACACAGCTTCCTGCCATTGCGGCGGGACTTGAAGACTGGTTGGTGAACCAGCCTTGGGAGGGCAACATCGCGGAGTTGCAGAACCTCGCCGAGCGCTTCGTACTGGGATCATGGACTTTGGAAAACAAGACAGGTTCTTCCCGGCTAGCCGACCGGATTGCCGCTCACGAGCGCGTGTTGATTGAGGCGGAACTGGAACGCAATAAGGGGCGCATCAAGCCAACCTATGAGAGCCTAGGCCTGTCGCGAAAAGGGCTCTACGACAAAATGAAAAAATACGGAATCTTGACCGGCGACAAAGGGTAGGAATCTACACATCGCGCGGAGTACGGAATTCAAGCCATTGATAAAATGTGATTATTTTTTCATCGCGCCCTCCTGAATATTCTGCGAATCTCTTGGGCGACCTGGTCAACAGGCCTTGGTGCACTCACTGCACCAAAAACGTCTTGGGAGGACACCATGAAAAAGCTCATCACCGCAGCAGCCGCTGCCGTACTCTTCGCCACCGCTGCACCTGCTGCTTACGCAGCCTGTGACGATGGTGAAATCGTCATTAAATTCGCCCACGTTACGAACACCGACAAGCACCCAAAGGGCATCGCCGCATCGCTGCTGGAAAAGCGCGTGAACGAAGAAATGCAGGGTAAGGCCTGCATGGAAGTGTTCCCGAACTCCACGCTCTACAACGACAATGACGTGCTCGAAGCAATGCTGAATGGCGATGTGCAGCTAGCCGCGCCGTCACTGTCGAAGTTCGAAAAGTTCACCAAGAAATTCCGCATCTTCGACCTGCCATTCCGCTTCAACGATATTGCTGCTGTGGACCGTTTTCAGAATTCCGAAGCCGGTCAGGCGCTAAAAGACTCCATGAAGCGCCGTGGCCTGCAGGGCCTCGCCTTTTGGCACAACGGCATGAAGCAGTTCTCCGCCAAGCGCGCGCTGCTCGAGCCCTCTGACGCTTCCGGGCTCAAGTTCCGCGTCCAGCCATCCGACGTGCTCGTAGCACAGATGGAAGCTCTCGGCGCCAACCCTCAAAAAATGGCCTTTTCGGAAGTTTATGGCGCGTTGCAGAACGGCACTGTGGACGGGCAGGAAAACACCTGGTCCAACATTTACGGCAAGAAGTTCTTCGAGGTGCAGGACGGCGTGACCGAATCCAACCACGGCATCATCGACTATCTGGTCGTGACGTCCGACGAGTGGTGGTCCGGTCTTGATTCTGAAGTGCGTGACCAGCTGGCCATCATCCTCAAAGAGGTGACCGAGACCCGCAACTCGGAATCGACCAAGGTCAACGAAGAGAACAAGCAACTCATCATCGAAGCTGGCGGCACTGTGCGCCAGCTGACGCCCGAGCAGCGCCAGAAGTGGGTCGATGCCATGAAACCCGTCTGGGAGAAGTTCGAAGGCGATATCGGCGCAGACCTGATGGAAGCCGCTTCTGCTGCCAACAGCGCCAGCTAAGCAGCGCTACACGAAAAACGACAATGACATCACGGGCGGGTCGGAAACGGCCCGCCCTTTAATTTGCGCTCAGGCTGTCGGGCTTTGCCCTTCACTTCGCGGGAGCGGCGGCATTCCCGTCGGACGGCTCTTCGCCATCTTGCTGCCTGTTCACATGATGGCGTCAAGCCAACAGCGATAGCGCATTAAAATATAAAGACGATATTCGGGGGGTAACACCGATGGCTGGCAGAGACGCCGCGCGCAAGCGCAACTGGACCGACAGTATCGAGGAAAGCTTCATCGCGCTTTTGATGTTCGCGATGGTGGCCATCACTTTTGCGGCTGTGGTGGCGCGGGAAAGCGACGCCACGATCCTGTGGGCCTACGAGGCGACGAAAATCCTCTTCGCCTGGCTGGTGCTCATCGGCGCATCCTACACCGTCAAGGTCAACGCCAATCTCGGCGTGGATGTTTTGTTGATGATGATGTCCAGCCGAACGAAACGCATTCTCACCTGGCTGGCGGTTGCGGTCTGCATCGGCTGGGCGCTGATCTTCGTATGGGCATCCTTTGAATACTGGTGGCCCTTTGTCACCAAACGGGCCTGGTACGAAGTCGACGACATCCCGATGCCCGCGATCCTCGCTTGGATGGCCGACGTTTTCAACGAAGGCGAGGCCTACGAGAAGATGCCCCGCTTCATCCCCTATGCCGTTCTGCCCATCGCCTCACTGTTGCTGCTGCTGCGCTTCGTGCAGGCGGCGATCATGGTGGCAAAGGGCGAGCGCGAACAGATCATCGTCTCCCACGAAGCGGAAGAGATGATCGAAGAGGTGAAGGAACGCGAGGCCGAAGGCGTCAGCGCCGAGTCCGTCGACCCACGCTCGAATGGTGGGGACCGCTGACATGGCCACTCTCTTTCTCTTCTGTATGGTCATCGGCTTTCTGGCGATCGGCGTTCCTATTGCCATCGCGCTTGGCATGGCGTCGATCACCTTCCTTATCATCTATTCCGACGCCTCCATGGCCTCCATCGCACAGACCTATTTCAACGCGATGGACGAGCACTACACACTCACCGCCATTCCCTTCTTCATTTTGGCATCGGCCTTCATGTCCACCGGTGGTGTGGCGCAACGCATCATCCGCTTCGCCATCGCCATGGTTGGCCACTTCAAGGGTGGCCTCGCCATCGCCTCCGTCTTCGCCTGCATGCTGTTCGCCGCGCTTTCCGGATCGTCCCCGGCAACGGTGGTTGCCATCGGCACCATCGTGATCGCGGGCATGGTGCAGGTGGGCTACAAGAAGGACTTTGCAGCTGGCGTCATCTGCAACGCCGGGACGCTTGGCATTCTCATCCCACCCTCCATCGTCATGGTGGTCTATGCTTCATCCGTCGACGTCTCGGTCGGACGCATGTTCCTCGCTGGCGTCATCCCCGGTCTACTGGCGGGTCTCATGCTGATGATCGGCATCTATGTCGTCGCCCGCTATAAGAATCTGCCCGCGCAGCCCTTCGCCGGTTTAGGTGAGATCTTCGCCTCAGCCCGTGATGCGATGTGGGGCCTGTTCCTCATCTTCATCATTCTGGGCGGCATCTATGGTGGCGTCTTCACGCCGACCGAAGCGGCAGCAGTCTCGGTGGTCTACGCCTTTTTCGTGGCCCTGTTTGTCTATCGCGACATGGGACCGCTGCAGGGCGTGAAACTCGTCGAGGAGGGTGATCGCTCCGGCCGCAATGGCTATTTCGCGGTCATTTACGGCCTGACGCTGTTCGGCTTCATCAAGGTGTTGGACAAGTTCTACCAGGAAGACATCACCAATTTCGACACGCTCTGGACGGCCGTGGTCGCTGCAGTCGCAGGCACAATCTACCTGCTGATCCGCGAAGGTACCGGCGCACCGACCGCACTGGCCAAGGGGGTGCCCGTCATGGGCCGCGCCATCTGGCAGACGGCCTCGCGCCTGCCGCTTTCCTTCACCCATGCCGACACGCGCAAGACGCTGTTCGAGGCAGGAAAGCTGACCGTGACACTGCTGTTCATCATCGCAAATGCGTTGGTGCTCAAACATGTGTTGACGGAGGAACAGATCCCGCAAGCCATCGCCAATTCCATCATCGGGGCTGGCTTCGGCCCGATCCTGTTCCTCGTCATGGTCAACGTCATCCTGCTGATCGGTGGTCAGTTCATGGAGCCGTCTGGCCTGCTGGTGATCGTCGCTCCGCTGGTGTTCCCTATCGCCATCGAGCTCGGTATCGACCCGATCCATCTTGGTATCATCATGGTGGTGAACATGGAGATCGGGATGATAACGCCACCCGTGGGACTGAACTTGTTCGTAACGTCAGGCGTCGCAGGAATGTCCATGGTTCAGGTGGTGAAGGCCGCACTGCCGTGGGTCTCGATCCTCTTCGTGTTCCTGATTATGGTGACTTACATCCCGATCATCTCCACCTTCCTGCCAACGCTTTTGATGGGGCCGGAGATCATTACGCAATAGAGGTCGCGGGGCACCGGTCAGGCCCGGCGCCCCGCCTTCAAACTCAGCGCGAAGCCTGCGCTGCGGAACAACTGGACATCCCGTCACCACGGTGAAATGTAGCGCTTTGGGATCGTCTGACGAGCGGCGGTTCCCTCCCCTACATCATTCGTGATTGTGACCCATGCCA
This sequence comes from Pseudomonadota bacterium, assembly GCA_039208305.1. GTDB lineage: Bacteria > Pseudomonadota > Alphaproteobacteria > Rhizobiales > Rhizobiaceae > Pseudahrensia. The sequence continues at coordinate 17,291 of JBCCRF010000004.1, read as the reverse complement.
TGCCATCACTCGACGCCGCGCAAATGCAGAGCGACGTTCTGCGTCATCTGAACCTCTCCCTCGCGAAGACAGAGACCGATGCGACCCAGCGCGACTGGCGTATGGCGCTGTCGTTGGCCGTTCGCGATGAGGCTATGAAGACGTGGTTGGAAAGCCAGCAGCGGGCGAACGAGACCGGATCAAAGCGCGTTTACTACCTGTCCATGGAGTTCCTCATGGGCAGGCTGATCGAGGACATCATTACGAATCTGCGCGTCGAAGATGCGGCGCGCGAGGCGATGAATGCCCTCGGACAGGACTACGATACGCTGGTCGAATGCGAACCCGATGCAGCGCTGGGCAATGGCGGGTTAGGCCGACTTGCCGCCTGCTTTCTTGACAGCCTGTCGACGCTGGGCATCCCAGCCTTTGGCTATGGTATCCGCTACGAGCATGGTCTCTTCGAGCAAAGCTTCGAAGATGGCCGCCAGATGGAGGAAGCGGAAACGTGGCTGAAGGCAGGAGATGTTTGGGAAGTCGAGCGGCCGGAGCGTCAGGTCACCATCGGTTTCGGAGGAAAGGTGAAAGAGGTTGAGGGGAAACAGACCTGGGTTCCTAAAGAAACTGTTCTCGCCGTCGCTCACGATACGCCAGTGGTCGGCTGGGAAGGGAACTGGGCCAATACCCTACGCCTCTGGGCCGCCCGCCCCGTTCAGACATTCGATCTCGCAGCCTTCAACAGAGGCAAATACGCGAAAGCGGCCAAGGCCGAGATGTCGGCGCGCAACATCTCCCGCGTGCTCTACCCTGACGACACGACAGAAATCGGCAAGGAACTGCGCCTGAAGCAGGAGTTCTTCTTCACAGCGGCATCACTCCGCGACATCCTCCAGAGCCATCTCGATGAAGGCCGCGATCTCACTTCACTGCCGGACCGCGTCGCCATCCAGTTGAACGACACGCACCCGGCGGTGGCAGGACCGGAACTAGTGCGATTGCTTGCAGATGAGCACGGTATGGCGATGGACGATGCCATCACCACCGCCCGCGCGTGCCTCGCCTACACCAACCACACGCTGCTGCCCGAAGCGCTGGAGCGGTGGGATGTGGATCTGTTTGGCAAGCTGCTGCCGCGCCATCTGGACATCGTGAAAATCATCGAAGACGATTTTCAGGCAACTACCAGCAGCACCATCACAATCATCGAAGACGGGCAGGTGAAGATGGGCGAGCTCGCCGTCATCATGGCCCACAAGGTGAACGGTGTGTCGGCCCTGCATAGCGAGTTGGTGAAAGAAAACCTCTTCACCGAACTGCACGGCATTTACCCAGACCGCATCGTCAACCAAACCAACGGCATCACCCCGCGCCGCTGGCTCTATGAGTGCAATCCGCAGCTGCGCAGCCTAATCGACGAAACGATCGGCACGGGCTGGCCATCAGACCTAGAGCAGCTGAAAGGGCTCGAAGCCCACGCCGATGACGACGCTTTCATCACCCACTTCGCAGAGGCGAAATCCGCCAACAAGCAGCGCATGGCCGAATGGGTCAAACAGCGTGACGGCGTCACCATCGACCCGTCGATGATGTTCGATATCCAGATCAAGCGCCTCCATGAATACAAGCGACAACTGATGAATTTGTTGGAGACTGTCGCGCTGTGGAACGACATTCGCGACAATCCGTCGGGCGACTGGACGCCCCGCCTGAAGGTGTTCGGTGGCAAAGCCGCACCCGGTTATGTGGTGGCGAAGGAGATCATCCACCTCATCAACGATGTGGCGGTGAAGCTGAACGCCGGCCCGCAGACCCGCGAGCTGCTGCAGATTGTCTATCCAGCCAACTACAACGTTACCATGGCAGAGATGCTGATCCCGGCCACCGACCTGTCGGAGCAGATTTCCACCGCTGGTAAGGAAGCGTCAGGCACAGGTAACATGAAATTCGCCCTCAACGGCGCGATGACCATCGGCACGCTGGACGGTGCCAACGTGGAAATCCGCGAACGTGTCGGCGCGGAGAATTTCTATCTCTTCGGACTCACGGCAGCCGAAGTCGTGGAGCGGCGCAAGGTGAAGGATTTCGCCAAGAAAGCCATCGCCGCCAGCCCACGCCTCGCCCGGGTGATCGAACAGATCGAGCGCGGAGAATTCTCGCCCGGCAACAAGTCGCGCTACGCATCCCTCATGCAGCGGCTGCGCGAAGATGACTACTTCCTCGTCACATGCGATTTCGACGACTACTACTGCGTGCAACGACAGGTGGATGAAGACTATCGCGACCAGCGCGACTGGACACGCAAGACCATCCTCAACACCGCCCGCATGGGTTGGTTCTCGTCCGACCGCACGATTGCCGATTACGCAAAGGACATCTGGAACGCCAAACCAGTGGCGTGAAAGGCAAGCCTTACCAACGATTTGCGCCTACCGGGGCACTACCGAAGCATTGAACCACGACCGCATCTGTGAGTTGATGGGTTAGCGAAGCCTCGGGAGGACATTCGATGGACACGGAATCGCAGCGGCTTGCGCAGCAAACGATGGCATTCGTGCTGGCAGGTGGGCGCGGCAGTCGCCTCATGGACCTGACCGATCGGCGCGCCAAACCGGCCGTCTATTTCGGTGGCAAGACCCGCATCATCGACTTTCCTCTGTCTAATGCCGTCAATTCCGGGATTAAACGACTGGGCGTCGCCACCCAATATAAGGCGCACTCCCTCATTCGCCATCTGCAGCGCGGCTGGAGCTTCTTCCGCGCGGAACGCAATGAAAGCCTCGATATCCTGCCCGCATCGCAGCAGATGGGAGAAGACAACTGGTACAAAGGCACGGCGGACGCGGTCTATCAGAACATCGACATCATCGAAGCGAACGACTGCAAATACATCATCGTGCTGGCGGGCGACCATATCTACAAGCAGGACTATTCGCTGATGATCCAGCACCATGTCACATCCGGCGCGGACGTGACGGTGGGCTGCGTAGAGGTGCCCCGCGAAGAGGCGTCCGCTTTCGGCGTGATGCATGTGGATGAAGACGATAACATCGTCGAGTTCATGGAAAAGCCCGCAGACCCACCCGCTATGCCGGGCCACCCCGACCTCGCGCTGGCATCCATGGGCATCTACGTTTTCGAGACGCAATACATGTTCGACTTGCTGCGCAAGGATGCAGCGACGAAAGGTTCAAACAACGATTTCGGTAAAGACATTATTCCAGAGATCGTCGCCAACGGCAAAGCCATCGCGCACCCGCTTTCCCGCTCCTGCGTCATGAGCGGCGAAGAGAAAGAAGCCTACTGGCGCGACGTGGGAACGGTGGACGCCTTCTGGCAGGCCAACATTGACCTGACGGATTTTCAGCCCGAACTCGACCTGTTCGACAAGGATTGGCCGATCTGGACTTATTCAGAACTCGTGCCGCCTGCGAAATTCATTCACAACGAGGAAGGACGTCGCGGCTTTGCCGTGTCTTCTCTCGTTTCAGGCGGCTGCATCATCTCCGGCTCGGAGCTGGAGCGATGCCTGCTTTTCACCGGCGTGCGGACCAATTCCTACGCTAAGCTGCACGGCGTCATCGCCATGCCATACGTCAATATTGGACGAAGTGCGCGGCTCACCAATGTGGTCATCGACAAAGGTGTCGATATCCCTGAAGGGTTGGTGGTCGGCGAGGATACGAAAGCGGACGCAGCCCGCTTCTACCGGTCGGAAGGCGGTATCTGCCTCATCACCAAAAAGATGATCGACGCACTGGACGCCTGACGTGAAGGTTCTCTACGTCGCCTCCGAATGCGCGCCATTCATCAAGACAGGTGGACTAGCAGATGTGATCGGCGCTGTCCCGAAAGCGCTTAAACCGCTCGGCGTGGACCTAAAAATTCTGCTGCCCGCCTATCCAGCGCTCTCGGACATTCTGGCGAGCGGTCGAAGCGTGTGCACCTGTGACGATCTTTTCGGCGGGCCTGCGGAGGTCGTGGAGGCAAAAACGGAAGGGCTGTCCCTTCTGCTGCTCGACGCAACACACCTCTACGACCGACCTGGCAGCATATATCTCGATGAGACGGGTCACGACTGGCACGACAACCACCTGCGCTTCGGCGCGCTGTGCCGGGTTGCCGCCGATATCGCGAATGACGGAGCAGGTGCGTGGACGCCCGACATCGTCCACGCCCATGACTGGCAGGCAGGTCTCACCCCGCTGATGATCGAACTGGACGATCTGCCGAACCCTCCAGCGACCATCATCACTGTCCACAATGTGGCCTTCCAAGGCCTGTTCCCATGGCAGGAGAAAGACACGTTCGGCATTCCTGACGAGCACTTCACCCATGAGGGTGCCGAATATTGGGGCAAACTCGGGTTTCTGAAGGCAGGGCTATCCTATGCGGATGCCATAACCACAGTCAGCCCGACATACGCACGCGAATTGCTGACGCCGGAATTCGGCATGGGGCTAGAAGGTGTATTCCAGAACCGGCACGACGACCTGCACGGCATCATCAACGGCATCGATCTTGATACGTGGAATCCGAAGACCGATCCGCATCTGGCAAAGAATTACACCAGCCGCAGTCTCGATCGCAAAGCCATCAACCGCGCGGCGCTGGCTGAACGCTTTGGGCTTGATGACTCCGATGGCCCACTCTTCTGTGTGGTCAGCCGCCTGACAGAGCAGAAAGGTCTCGATGTTCTTTTCGAAGCGCTGCCTACACTCGTAGAACAGGGCGGACAGATCGCTATCTTGGGCTCCGGGAACTCGGACCTTGAAGAAGCCTTTCGACAAGCGCAGGAACGATATGCCGGACAAGTCGGCACCATCATCGGCTACGACGAACCTCTGTCTCATCTCATGCAAGGCGGCAGCGATGCCATCCTGGTGCCGTCGCGTTTCGAGCCCTGCGGTCTGACCCAGCTTTACGGTCTGCGCTACGGCACGCTTCCCGTCGTGGCGAAGACAGGCGGACTAGCCGACACCGTTTCCGACGTTTCAGAAGAGACCATCAGAAAAAAAACGGCGACCGGTTTCACCTGCGAACCAGGGAATGTTGAGGGTCTGAGAGACGCTATCAGCCGTGCCTGCAAGGCTTACGGAGATCGCGATCTATGGCGGCAGTTGCAGAAGAATGCGATGCGTCAGATGGTAGGCTGGGAAAAGTCAGCCAAAGCCTATCTCGCACTCTATCACCATCTGGTCAGCGCGTGAAAACATCGTATGGCCGGACGGTTCCGCACCTGCCATAACGACCCGAATGCCAATTTTCGATAGCCCGACCTTATGACCCAATTCGACTTCGACACACCTATAGAACGCCGCGGCACAAATGCGATGAAGTGGGATGCCCTCACTTCGCGCTACGATATGGACCCGGAAAACTCGATCGCCATGTGGGTGGCCGATATGGAGTTTCGTGCCCCACCGAGCGTGCGAGAGCGGCTGCAGCAGATGGTCGATCACGGCATCTTCGGCTATTTCGGAGACGATAGCGATTACCGCAAGGCGGTGGTGGACTGGATGGACAGCCGCCACGGCTGGTCACTCGATCCTGCCCATATTTACACCACGAACGGTGTCATTCAGGGTCTGTCCGCCAGCATTCGCGCCTTTTCTGAGCCGGGTGATGGCGTGATCGTCTTCGCGCCGGTCTACCATGTCTTCGGCCAACTCGTCCGCGCCACAAGCCGCGATCTCGTGGAAAGTCCGCTGCATATCCGGCAGGACGGGCGCTATGAGATGGACCTCGACGCGCTGCAGGCGAACCTCAAGGGCCACGAAAAGATCGTCATCTTTTGCTCGCCTCACAATCCCGGCGGGCGCGTGTGGTCGAAGGAGGAAATTGCGGCCGTCGGCGCGTTCTGCGAGAAAAACGACCTGTTGCTGATCTCCGATGAAATCCACCACGACCTCGTTATGCCTGGCAACGAGCATCATGTGACAGCAACTGTGATCCCGGACCTTGCCCACCGTCTCATCACGCTGTCATCGGCCAGCAAGACGTTCAATCTGGCAGGCGGTCATGTGGGGCAGACCACGATTTCGGACCCGAAACTGCGGGCGACATTCGAAAAGAAAAAAGCCTCGGATGCGGTGGGCCCGAACTCCTTCGGCATCGTAATGACACAAGCTGCCTACGAAGGCGGTGAGGACTGGCTGGAGGAACTGATCACCTATATCGACAGCAACCGGCAGTATTTCGACGCTGAGATTGGCAAGATCCCCGGCGCGAAGCCGATGCCGCTACAGGCCACCTATCTGTCCTGGGTGGATTTCGAAGGTTGCGGCCATCAGCACGACGAAACCATCCGCCGCGTGGAGGAGGAAGCAAAGATCGCCTGCAACTACGGCCACACATTCGGCCTCGGCGGCGACGGGAAACTACGGTTCAACCTCGCCTGTCCGCGCTCTCAAGTGGAGGATGCAGTCGGCCGCCTGCAGCGAGCTCTGGCGTGAAACGTTAAATCGACTTGATCGCGCCACCATCGATACGAATTTTCGATCCCGTCACATATGAAGCCCGCTCCGACGCGAGGAATGTGACCACGTCGGCGAACTCTTCCGGCTTGCCGTAGCGTCCCGCCGGGATCGTCGCCCGTGATTTTTCCGCGACCTCGGCGACGGGTGTATCGGTGCGTTTGGAGGCTGCCGCGTCCAGCTCGTCCACCCGCTCCGTATGGATGCGCCCGGGCATCACGACATTCACTGTGATCCCGTCACCGGCGACCTCGTTGGCCAGCGTCTTCGACCACCCCACCACTGCGGAGCGAATACCGTTTGATAGGGCGAGGTTCGGGATCGGCTGTTCGACGCCGGACGAGGTGATTGAGATGATCCGACCCCAGCCCCGCTCCTTCATCTTCGGCAACAGTCGGTTCGTCATGTGAAACAGATTGGCGGCCATCGCTTCGAAATGGGAGACCCAGTCTTCCCGCGCAGCCGATTGCGCCGTTCCAGGCGGCGGACCGCCACCATTATTGACAATGATATCGACGCCCTGATCTTCCAGTAGCTGGTCAACCACCGCATTGACCTGCGACGGATCACCGAGATCGAGTTGAACAGGATGGACATTCTCCATACCCGCCGACCATTGCTCGATTTTATCGAGGCTACGGGCTGCGGCAAAGACAACTGCGCCTTCCTTGGCCAACCCTTCGGCGATGGCCCGTCCCAGACCACGGCTGGCACCCAGCACGAGCGCCCGTTTGCCAGAAATTTCGAGCTCCATCAGTTCAACTCCTCAAGTCTTCGTTCCTGCCGCGCGATCAAATGATCGACTTCGGCCCGGGAGGCCACGCTCAACGCGGCACCCGGTTTTCGCAACGTGTCATGGGCGATGATGCCCCGCTTGGCCATGGTGTATTTGCGAATGGCGAGACCGAGACCCGGCTGTTGCTCAAAACGGGCGAGCGGTAGATAGGCGTCGAAAATGTCCTGCGCCCGCGCCGTGTCTCCGGCGGCACAGTGTTTCACGACATCGACCATCATCTCGGGATAGGCGAAGCCGGTCATGGCACCATCGGCACCGCGCGCCATTTCCTCCGGCAGGAACAGGCCGCCATTGCCGCAGAGGATGGAGATACGCCGATCCAGCATTCCATCCGCGCGCAGAGCGGAAATCTTTTCCAGACCCGGCCAATCCTCATGCTTGAGGCAAACACAGGTGGGCAGGGCCTCGACAATACGCGCAATCACTGTCGGCGTGATCTGCACACCGGTGACAAGAGGGAAATCCTGCAGGACGAACGGCACGTCACCGATCAGTTCCGCAACCTGCGTGTAATAGGTGATGATCGCATCATCGGTGCGCAGCGAGGCAGGCGGGGCCACCATCACGCCCGCAGCGCCGAGGTCCATGACCATCTTCGTCAGCGTGGCGATCTGCGCAAAGCCGGGTGCCGACACGCCAACGACGACTGGAACACGGCCATCCACCCGCGCCAGAATACGGGCAACCACATCGCGCGATTCCTCCACCGTAAGCTTCGGCGCTTCGCCCATCATACCGAGCACGGTGAGGCCGGTTGCACCGACATCGAGATAGAAATCGACCATGCGGTCACAACTGTCGAAATCGATGGTACCGTCCGGCATAAACGGAGTGACAGCGATCACGTAAACACCTGCGGCTTCCTCGTTCAAACGTGTCATGCCTGTCTCCTCAAATCGGTCTCGTCATCGGGCTTTCTGCAACGCGACGCGTCCGATGGCCATGGCCGTTGCCGCCTGACACGGTTCAACCACCGGAACGCCTAGCTCGTGTTCCAGCGATGCGCGGTACGCCGTCATGCCCGCGCATCCCAGGATCAGCACATTGGCCATGGCTTTGTCGCGCAAGGACATGCCGACTTCCACCAGCCGCGTCCACGTGCGCTGCTCATCGGCGAGCTCGGCAACGCCCAGTTCCAGTGGACGGTCCGCTGCAAGACGATCCATCACCCCCATCGCACCCAGATAACGCAAATGGCGAGGAATGGAGGTCGACAGAATGGAGATGATGCCGAACCGCTGCCCCAAGGTCATCGCTGTCAGAACCGACGCTTCGGCGATGCCGATAACAGGACGAGAGGATTGTTCGCGCAAGGCGGCCAGACCCGGGTCGGAATAACACGCCACCACGAAGGCAGACGCCCTCTCTTCCAGTTCAGCACAATGGGCCAGCATTGGCGTCACTACCCCATCGACATGGGCCTGTGTTTCGATGCCGGGCGGGCCTTCCGCGAGGGTGCGCGTTTCTATGGGCACGGGACTGGCCACACGCATCGGATTGATCGCGCGGTCGATACCATCGGTGACGTGCTGGCTGCTATTGGGATTCACCACATAGATCGTCATCGGCAGCGGGGCTCACGAAGAAGAATTCACCGCCGCATCTTTCCAGCGGATGGCACCACGATACAATCCCGGCAGACGCACCTTGGACGACGAGTGACCCAGATATGGCGCAAAACGATTTCGACACTGTCATTCGCGGTGGCACCGTGGTCACGGCAGACGGCACCGGGATGATGGATGTCGGCATCCGTGACGGACGGATCGCGGCGCTAAGTACGGGGTTGCCGATAGCGCCGAAGGAGATCGACGCGACCGGTTTGCTCGTTCTGCCCGGCGGCGTGGACACCCACTGCCACATCGAACAGATCTCCGGCGCGGGAGTGATGAACGCGGACACGTTCGAAACGGCCACCCGCTCCGCCGCCTATGGCGGCACCACCTGCACAGTATCCTTTGCCGCACAGCATCCCGGACACCGCTTGCGGGATGTGGTAGCTGACTATGCAGCCCTGGCACAGAAGGGAGCGATGATCGACCACGCCTTCCATATGATCGTCTCAGACATTTCCGGCGAGAACCTCACCACAGACATTCCCGCGCTCATCGGGCAGGGCCATCGCTCGATCAAGATCTTCACGACCTACGACAAGGTGCGTCAGGACGATCATGCCATTGTGGACATTATGGCCGTTGCAAAGCGCGAAGGGGCGCTGGTCTGCATCCACGCGGAAAATGACGGCCTGATCCGCCACATGACCGGAAAGTTACTGTCCGAAGGCAAGACCGCGCCGAAATATCATGCAGCGTCTCATCCGCGGGAAGCGGAGATTGAAGCAATCGACCGCATGTGTCGATTTGCCGAGTTCACGGGCGCACGGATCATGATCTTCCACGTCTCCACAAGGGAAGGTGCGCAAATCATCCGCGATGCGCGCTCGCGCGGTGTGCAGGTGGAGGCGGAAACGTGCCCGCATTACCTATTCCAAACGGTCGATATTCTGGAGCGTGAGAATCCTGCACGCTTCATGTGTTCCCCGCCTCAGCGCACGGAGGACGATCAGGAAGCGCTCTGGAACGCATTAGCCGATGGAACGCTGCAACTGGTCACATCCGACCACGCACCCTACCGGATGGACCAGAGCGGCAAGTTCGCTAACGGCATCGATGCGCCGTTCAACAAGATCGCCAACGGAATGCCGGGCCTGGAGGTCAGACTGCCGCTGATGTTCGACGCGATGGTGACAAAGGGCAAAGGCGGTCTAACCCGCTTCGTCGAACTGACAGCAACGTGCCCTGCGCGCGCTTTCGGTCTCAACGGCAAAGGTGAAATCGCCGACGGCTTCGACGCGGATATCGCGATCTGGGACCCGGAGGCAAGATATACCTACCGGCCAAATGATCTGCACGACGCCGTCGGCTACAACCCGTGGGAAGGGACGACGGTGACCGGCCTGCCGATCACCGTCCTCTCGAGAGGCGAGGCCATCGTTGACAAGGGACAACTGCAGGGAAATCCTGGGCGCGGGAAACGCATTCCCATGCACGCCTTCAGCTAGTGACTGCCCGCGACACCGCGTGTTCGCGATAGACGACGTATAGGCCAGAGCAGATCGTGATGATGATGCCGAGGGCAGCCAGCCCGTTCGGCAGATCGCTGAAAACGAGATAGCCGAGCACCGTCGCGAACGGGATTTCGAGATATTGCATCGGTGCAAGCGTGGCCGAGGGCGCGAAGCGCAGCGACCATGTCATGAGAAGATGCGCAATGGTTCCCAACGCGCCGATGGCAAACAGAAGAAACATCTGTGTTGCGTTGGGCACGACAAGAAGCGTCTCCAAGTCGACGAACAGAGCAAGGATCGCAATTCCACTCACCAGCATCGGGATCGCCATGAACCCGCTGATCGTCTGCATGGAGATAGGATCGATATCCTTGGCGATGGCGCGCGTCACCAGCATGAACAGGGCGAAATCGACGGCCACGATCAGCGGCAGAAGCGCTGGCCAACCCACTTCAGCAAAACTCGGCTGAATGACGAGAAGCGTGCCGAGGAACCCGACCGCACAAGCAGCGAGGCGATGTGGACCAACCTCCTCGTTCAAAATGAAACGCCCCAGTAACAGCAGGATGAACGGCATCACGAAGGCGATTGCGACGGCGTCGGCAAGTGGCAGATAGCGCAGCGACAGAAACATCGCGCCAACCCCAACAATGTGTAGCAGCGTTCTCAGCGCTGTCAGTTTATAGGTGCGAGGCGTCGCCGCGAACGTGCGCTCTGTCAGCACCACGAAGGGTAGTAGTAGCAGGGCTTGCAAGGCGAAGCGCACCAGCAGCAATTGCAGCAGCGGGATGGACGAACCCAACACCTTGGCGATGGAATCACCCATTGGCGCGAGAATGCAAAAGCCGAACATAAGCAGCATTCCGAGAACCGGTCGATCTTGCGTCATTTATCGTCGACTCGGTGCAGGTCTCTTCACTAGCAGCTAGACCGCGTCTGCCCGTGAAAAGCAAACGCGTCTGCGATAGTGGTGGCTCAGGCGGGGACCGGTCCCTGGCCGGCCATACCGCGTTCCAATGCTGTCACCTCGTCGTCGATCCCATGCTGCAGCACCGCGGTGACCTTGCCGTCCTTAATGTAACGCGAAGCGAACTGACCGCCTTCCGGCGCACCCTCAATACGATCAAAGCTGTCGGCGTGTCCCGTGTAGAAATAGGAACCTTCGATCTGCTGTGCCGTCCAGAAGAACGGCGTGCCATCGTAGTTCGCGCCCGCGCCCAGCATGTTGCGGGCGGCCAGTTCCCCCAACTCCTGCGCAAAACGCCAATGTTCGATGCGGACATGACCCCATTTCGTTGGCACCCGGGCGATGTCGCCGCCGACGAATATATTGTCATAACCTGGAACAGACAGGTCCGCGTTCACGGAAATACCACCATCAGCGTCCCGTTCGAAGGGCAACCAGTTGGTGCGTGGTCGGGCGCCGACAGCCACGATGACGAGATCTGCCGCCACCGCTGACCCGCCATCGATCTCCACCGCCGACAAGCGGCCCTCACCGGAGAACCCCACCGTCTTTGCCCTTGTCCGGAAGGTGACGCCTGCGTCCTCATGCTCCTTCATAAGGCGATCGGCGAAACTCTCCCCGAACAGTTTCAGCATAGGCTTGTCTTCCATGGCGACGACTGTGACTGACACATTTTTCTGCCCGCTCAGCGATGCAGCCGCTTCAAGCCCGATAAAGCCTGCGCCAATAATCGCGACTTTTGCTTCACCGTCCTTCAGAAAGACCTGCAAATCAGCGCGCAACGCCTCCGCATCCTCCAAAGTGCGAAGCGTGTGAATGCCCGCAAGGTCCTTGCCTGGAATATTGAGTGTCGCCGCATCGCTACCTGTGGCGATGAAGAGACTGTCGTAAGTGAGGCTCTCACCAGCTCCGCCGTGCAGCGTGTTCGTCTTTGGGTCGAGTGCCGTTGCGGTGAAAGTCGCAATCTCGATACCATACTCCGACGCAAGGTCAGCGTCCCTTAAAAACGGGGCTTCAGGCTCATCACTGGAGCCCAGATAGGACTTCGAGAACTCAGTGCGGTCGAGAGGTCGCTCGGTCTCATCGGTCACGACGGTGATCTTGCCCTCGAAACCTTCGCGCCGCAGCGTCTCTGCCGCGCGCCACCCGGCTGCACCATTTCCGAGGATGACGAACAATCGCTCTTCGCTCCCACCCTTGGTCATCGCGGGGAGCGGATGGCTTTCCGTATCCTCATCGACGGTAACGTGAACAGCATCACCATCCACCCGCACGTCGTAGCGTGCCAGATTTTCGCAGGCTGGCGGGCTCAACAATTTTCCGCTCGACAGCGCGAAAGCAGCGCGGTGGATGCCGCAAATGATGCGGTCGCCGACAACCGTCCCTTTCTCCATCGGCACACCGCGATGGGGGCAATTGCCGGCCAGTGCATGGACTGCATCAGCCTGACGAACGAGAACAACTGGCGTGCCACCAGCGTCCACACCCTTCGGCTGGGACTCGGTCAAGTCGGATAGGTCGGCAACGTGGAATTCAGGCATGGGAGCGTCCGGATAAAGTGGAATATGTCAGAATCATAATAACGGCTTCACAATCACCGCCGTTCCACCTTATCGTCGCGCGTCGGTATTCCGCCGTTCGCACCGCTGGAGAAAAGGGCAGATCTAGGGTCAGGACCCATTAATCTTGTCTCTTCTACGGAGACATATTCGTTTTCCGGTGAGGCGCGAAGCGGCAGGAAACCTTGTTGGTTTTCAACGCTTCGCAACGCTTTCCGGGGACCGAATACGTCCCGCCCAGAGGGTTGGCCCTGCAAGGCCCGCTCACAGCGAACCAATGCTCGAAAAGACGCCCAGTCTTGTCTTGCGCTTGTTTCACTTCGGGCAAACCTTGCAGAGCCAATAGAAGAGACAAAATTAATGGGTCCTGACCCTAGGGTCTGACAGTTTCTCCCGTTTCAGCAGAACGCTGAATCGCTTCGATCACGGCCAGTGTCGCAAGCCCCTCCGCACCCGATACCAACGGCTCGGCTTCACCCCGGACCACATCAGCGAACTGCGCCATCTGCACGATAAGCGGGTCAGCGGAACTGCGTGGATGTTGCGTTGCAGAAATCGGGTTCCACCAGCTATTGCCGCCCTCGTGCCGCCAGAGCTTCAGATCAGGCACGGAGAGCGCCCCTTCCGTGCCGCCGAGCCGGTAACAACTTTCCTGCGTCACGGGATAGATCGGGTATTCGCCGGACGTGTGCTCCCAACTCCATGGCGAGGCGATAGAGTCTGCCACCGAAAGCGTGCCGACGGCTCCATTCTGGAAGCGCAACAGCGCACCGGCGAGTTCTTCGTTCTCCCCACCGCGTTGCGACGGCAGGGCCTGCGCCTGAACAGAGACGATCTCACCCACAAGGTAACGCAGCAGATCGACATCGTGGACCAGATTCACTGAAATGGGACCTGCACCCTTTGCTAAGCGCCATGGCGCTTCCGCGAAATAATCGTCGGGTTTGCGGAACCAGCATTGCGCGTGAACAGCCCGCACATCGCCCAAGGCACCATTGCGCACCAGTTCACGTGCCTTCGCGATCAACGGGTTGTGGCGTCGGTGGTGACCGACTGCGAGCGGGACCTCCAGCCGTTCCGCGTGATCCACCAGTGCCGTCGCTTCTGCCACCGACACACCGATGGGCTTTTCAATGAGGACGGGCAGCCCCTTGTTCACGCAGGCCAGCGCCTGTTCAATATGCTGGGGCGTGGGTGTTGCAAGGATAACGCCATCGAGCCCGCCTGCTGACAGACAATCGTTCAGATCGCTGAAATACACAGCACCAAGCGCTTTTGCCTCGTCGCCAGAGCCGGGTGCGACATCCACCACGGCGGACAGGGTGACATCGGGGACTTGGGCGATGGCCTGTGCGTGACGTTTGCCCACGAGACCAAGCCCCGCTATCGCGAGCCGAATCTGGGTCATGATCTTCACCTTGCCGATAGAATGTGCAGATACAGATCAAGCCGGTCGGCTTGCGCATCGCAAGGTCTCACGGCAAGAACTCGCCCACCACTCAACAGGTCGAAGCCCTATGTCCGTTCGCATCGTCATCCTCAACGGCCCCAACCTTAATCTACTTGGGCTGCGCCAGCCGGATATTTATGGCCACGACACGCTGGAGGATGTGGCGCGCAAATGTTCGGACCTTGCGCAGACGCTTGGCCTGGAGACGGAACTGTTCCAGACCAACCACGAAGGCGAATTGGTGGAGATGATTCACGCCGCGCGCGCCTCAGCCGAAAATGAAGGGGCAGCAGGAATCATCATCAATCCAGCCGCTTTCAGCCACACGTCAGTCGCAGTGCTGGACGCGCTGATGGCCTTCGACGGTCCGGTTCTGGAAGTCCACATTTCCAACATACACAAGCGCGAAGCTTTTCGGCACCACTCCTACGTCTCGTCACGCGCCGATGGCGTTATAGCCGGGTGCGGCGTGCAGGGCTATGAGTTGGCAGTCCAGCGCATGGCGACACTGCTGAAGGCCTAGCGAGGAAGCACCGAAATCATCGGCCCCAAGGCACGCCAGCTTTCCTGACGGACGTTTGGTGCCCGCAGGCCTGAGACCGACCCGTCGAGGAACAGTGCGTTGGGCGTTTTCAGCTTCTGACGGAACAGTTGACCGAATTGCCAGAACGTCACCGCCCTTTGCGAGATCGCGAAGTGAATCTGCTCTCCATCGTCTGACACGCCGACCCCATTTCTGATCTTGCGACTGTCGGAGTTGCGCAGAAAGCGTGGGTGAAGCTTGCCATCAATCACCAGCATGGGCCCGGACTGGGTGGCGAAATCAACATTGCGCTTGGTTTTTGCAAAAGCCTTGGTTTCGGTGACGCCAACACGGTTGCCATCCAGCCAGAACACACCGTTGGGCAGCAGATGGAAATTGCCCCAGCCATCCTTCGTGGATAGCGGCTTTTTCTGGTCGCCGTCTTCGATGTGAAGACCGACCGCTCGCAGATCATCATGATACATGCCGCCATTCATCACCATCAGCGGTGGCACAGGCAGGTTTTCCTCTAACCGTCGCAGGATGCCGTAGGGTTCGCCCGTATCATCCTCGAGATGCACGGCAAGCCGCACATGCGCCGTCTGGTAACTGCACACGGTAAAGCGCTCGCCGCCATGCTCCGCCTGGCGGCAGCCTTCGCCGGCTCCGCATGTGCCCAGCGTCGCGCAGAACATCGAAATCAAAATCTGCCACAACACGCCCGTTCACCTCATGCATTCTTGACGCTTTACGCGCCGCGCCGCATATCCACCACGATTGCGGCGAAACTCACCGCAGACTAGCGATTCAAGAGGGGCTGAACCATGGCACGCACACTCTACGACAAGATCTGGGACGATCATCTGGTCCATGAAGCGGAAGACGGGACCGCTCTGCTGTATATCGATCGCCACCTCGTCCACGAAGTGACGTCACCCCAAGCTTTCGAAGGGCTTCGCATGTCGGGCCGCAAGGTCCATGCGCCGTCCAAGACGCTCGCCGTGGTGGATCACAACGTACCCACCACCGACAGAACGCAGGGCATTGCCAACGAAGAATCCCGCATTCAGGTGGAAGCACTGGCCAAAAACGCAGCTGATTTCGGCGTCGAATATTACTCCGAGACCGACAAGCGCCAGGGTATCGTTCACATTATCGGCCCAGAGCAAGGTTTCACCCTGCCCGGCATGACGATCGTATGCGGCGATAGCCACACCTCCACCCATGGCGCCTTCGGCGCGCTTGCCCACGGCATCGGCACCTCGGAGGTGGAGCATGTGCTCGCCACGCAGACGCTGATCCAGAAAAAAGCCAAGAACATGAAGGTCGAGGTGACCGGCGGTGAAGGCGGCAAGCTGCCAGATGGTGTCACCGCAAAAGATATCATCCTCGCCATCATTGGGGAGATCGGCACCGCGGGCGGCACCGGCTATGTGATCGAATTCTGCGGCTCGGCCATCGAGGCTCTGTCGATGGAAGGCCGGATGACGGTTTGCAACATGACGATTGAAGGTGGTGCCCGTGCAGGCCTTATCGCGCCGGACCAGAAGACGTTCGACTACATCAAGGGCAAACCAAAAGCCCCGTCCGGCAAGGCCTGGGACATGGCGCTCGACTATTGGAAGACGCTGCATACCGATGAAGGTGCCCATTTCGACAAGATCGTGACGCTGGATGCCCGCGATCTGACACCGATCGTGTCCTGGGGGTCTTCACCCGAAGACGTGGTGGCCGTAACCGGCGAGGTGCCGGATCCGGCGCTGATTGAGGATGAGAACAAGCGCGCCTCCAAACAGCGGGCGCTGGACTATATGGGCCTCACCCCCGGCACGAAAATCACCGACATCAAGCTTGACCGCGTCTGGATTGGCTCCTGCACCAATGGCCGCATCGAGGACCTGCGCGAGGTCGCACGAATTCTCGACGGCAAGACGATTGCCGATGGTGTGTCCGCCATGATCGTACCGGGCTCCGGCCTCGTGAAGGAGCAGGCGGAGGCGGAGGGTCTCGACAAGATTTTCATCGCCGCCGGCGCAGAATGGCGCGAGCCCGGCTGCTCCATGTGCCTGGCCATGAACGACGACCGTCTCAAGCCAGAAGAGCGCTGCGCCTCCACATCCAACCGCAATTTTGAGGGCCGTCAGGGCTTCAAGGGCCGCACTCATCTCGTCTCGCCAGCCATGGCTGCGGCAGCAGGTGTTGCCGGTCACTTTGTGGACGTGCGCGAACTGTGACGCCTAAGAAGTAGGCGACAAGATACCTGAAGAGCGCTGTCAAGCCTGTTGCCCTTTTTCGGGCCTCTAATGCGACATTGAATCGCTAAAATGCGAGGCGGGCCGGATACGGCCCGTTAACCCTATGCTCACCCCGGATCGATAAAGTGTTCAACGCGCAAATCTGCGCACTGCTTTGTTGATCTTGGGGGCGACCATGTCGGAAGAAGCAATCCTGCAGCTTTTGCAGCCGTTGACTTACGC
>JBCCRF010000003.1:0-24717 GCA_039208305.1 Pseudomonadota bacterium | reverse complement strand
TGCGAAAGAAGATCAGCGCCGATCTTTGTGCGTTCGCGAAACAGAACCAGTGCCTCGGCGTCCTGAACCCGTTGCGCGAGGCGGGCCGGGTCCGGTTCGTGATCGGTCCAGACGGTCACGTCGTGGCCGTTTAGCAGATCGAAGCAGGGAAGGGTTCGAAGCGTGTCGAACCAGTCGTCTAGAATATGGACCTTCACCGCGGCTTCATTCCCCCCAGATCGACGCGGGCACGAAGACCTCACCCCGTGCCAGCATCCGCGCTGTCCGCACGAGACCTGCAGATTCCACCGTGAAATCGTCACCGTCCGAGCGATAATCCACCACAACTTCCAACTGGCCCATGGGGTGTTCCAGATGCAGCGTGGCGGGTGATGCTGGCTGCGAGGCCATGATGCCTTCGCCCACCGTGCCTTCAGCCAGCAGGCATGCGGCAATACATTGCGAGCCGGTGACGGCCAGCGTTGGGTGGCAGCTCCACGGCATGAAATAGCGCGTTGCCGCCGAACCGCCGTTGCGGGCCTCTGCCAGCAGCCCGAATTTCGGTGTCACCGATTTCGCCACATCGCCCATGCCCATCAGTAGCGCCGCTTTCTGACGGATCGCTTCCATACGTGCGTAGAAGTCGCGGTTGTCGTCCAACTCGGCTGCGGTCTCGTGGCCGCTCAGGCCGAAATCGGCAGCGCGGGCGATGACCATGGGCATGGCAACATCCATGCAGCTGACCTCGATACCGTCCACCACATCGATACGTGACCCGGTGGGGAAGAGGGCGCCGGTGACGCCACCGACCACGTCCATGAACTTTAATTCTACAGGGGCAGATGTTCCCGGCACACCGTCGATACTGGCGTTTCCCTCGTAGCTGACCCTCCCGCCTGGCGTCTGGACAACGGCGTGGACACGGGCGCCGGTGTTGACCGTGCGGATTTTGACATCCGTTACGCCATCCTGCGCCTCGACCAGACCCATCTCGATGGCCGCCGGGCCAACACCCACGAGGATGTTGCCGCAACTGGGTTTGAAATCCACCAGCCGGTCCTCGACGCTCACCTGCGCGAAGAAATAATCGACATCGGCCCAGTCATCGTCGGAGGGCGACAGCATAGCGGTCTTGGTCGTGACCGCTGTGCCACCGCCGATGCCGTCGATGTTGTTGGGATGGCCGGAACCGACCATGGCGATGAGAACCTGCGCCAGTGTCTCGCGGTCTGTCGGCAGATCAGCGGCGTTGAGATACGGCCCGCGCGACGTGCCGCCGCGCATGAAGTGAAAGGGAATAGCGGTCTGAGTCATCGGTGTCTTTATCCCAGCGGCCAAGGCAGTCGCACGAAATCCTGCAGCAATCCTGCCGGGAAATCGCGGTTGAGCGTCCAGGCCATGAAGCAGATAAAGGTGATGCCCGCGACTGTATAGGTAGCTGCAAACGGCCAGCTTCGCCCGGCGCGGAAGCGGATGAAGGTTAGCAGGAAGATGGCAAGCGCCAGCACGAAGCCTACAAGCGCCGTCAACACCAACAGTCCGGCGAACCAGGCAAGCGTGCTCCACAAGCCGTGGCGGTTGTCCTCGCTATTGCCCGCCTCGCGATCCGCAAACAGTGGGTCGCTTTCCGGTCGCCGCATCATCTGCACCAGCAGTATGAGCGCGCCAACGATTGCCACACCTGACACAAATTGCGGGAAGATGCGGTCCGCAGAGGCGTAGTCGGGAATGAGCGAAGCGTTGGTGAAGGCGAAGAGCAGATAGCCCAGCACCGCCAGCAGGAAGATCAGCGGCGCACGTTTCGCACCCGATGCGACCGCTCCCTCCGCCATGATCGTCTTCGCCTGCCGCAGTCCGACGACAACTGATATGACGGTGATGATGATCAGGATGATGACGATGGGCGAGAAGATGTATTCAAGCCCTTCCTCGAAACCACGGCGGAAGCGCGAGCTTGCGATCTGCACCGCCTGATTGGCGTAGGTCTCTGCCGGGTTGGACAGCACGAAACCGATCAAAAAAGCAGGACGTGACCAGTCGAAACGGCGCATCAGGATACCCAGCAGACCGATACCGAACAGCGCCACGAGATCCATGATGTCCTGTCCGGACTGGAACGCGGCAAAGGCGATAATCATAAACAGGAAGGGTGCCAGCAGGCCGAAGGGCACGGTCGTTAGTCGCGCGATGCCGCCTGAGGCCGCGATGCAGATCAGCGTGCCGACGACATTGGCCAGCGCGAGTAGCCAGACGATGGAGTAAGTGATGTCGAGATTGTTCTTCAACATCGATGGCCCAACCTCGATCTGGCCGGAACCGAGCAGGGCGATGGCGCCGATGAAAATCGCCATGGAGCCGGAACCCGGAATACCGAACAGCAGCGTCGGCACCAGCCCGCCTCCTTCCTTGGCGTTGTTGGAACTTTCCGGCCCGATAACGCCGCGCACCTCGCCGCTGCCGAAGCGCGACTTGTCCTTTGTCGATTGCACGGAATGGCCATAGGCAATCCAGTCCACCACCGATCCGCCGAGGCCGGGGATGACCCCCACCGTCACGCCGATGAGGGAACAGCGCATGGACAGCCAGATGTTGGCGAACCAGTCCTTCACGCCCTTCGCCCAGCCCTGTCCGAGAACGGCACGGTCGGAAATGGCGCGGTCCTGCCGCAGCAGCGCGACGATTTCTGGAATGGCAAAAATACCGAGGCCGACGATTACCAGCTTAAACCCGTCCACCAGATAGGGCATATCGTAGGTCGACATGCGCAGCGCACCGGCGCTGTCGCCTTCGCCTATGGTGCCGACCATCATGCCCAGCCCGGCCGCCACCAGTCCTTTGATCGCCACCCGTCCGGCGAGAATGCCCACCATGGACAGGCCGAACAGGGTGATCATCAAAAGTTCCGGCGTGCGGAACTCCAGCACGATGGGACGTGCAACGAGGATGAAAATCGTCAGGAAGGCGGCGCCAACGAGACCACCGAAGAGCGATGATGCGAAAGCGGCGGAGAGCGCACGCCCGGCTTCACCGCGTTTCGCCATGGGGAAACCGTCCAGCACTGTCGCCTGCGATGCCGACGAGCCGGGAATGCCCATCAGGACGGAGGCAAACGTGTCCGATGTTGGGACCACGGCCACCATGCCGATCATCAGCGCGAGGCCGAGGATTGGGTCCATTCCGAACATGAAAGGCAGAAGAAGTGAGAGCCCGGCGATACCACCGAGCCCCGGAAAGACGCCGATACACAGGCCCATCACCACGCCCAGCACGAGATAGCCGAGCACGGCGGGCTGAAAGATCAGCCCGGCAGCATCATTGAGCGCAGGAAGCGCGTCGGACAGGAAATCCATCGTATCGGTTCACAAAGATGCACCGCCGGTCCCGTGTTGAGACCGGCGGCGCTGAAGCGTTACTGCTTCAGGGAAACGCCGTAGCGCTCCTGCAGCCAGTTGGTGACGAAAGCCTTTGCAGCATCCGGCACGGTCGTTGCATCGGATTTGGCTTTCTGCGCGGCTTCGCCTGTCATCTGCGGATATTTGCCGAGGCGCGCTGCAGAGATGTCGGCGAAATCGCCACGGGCTTTGATCGCTTCAAACGCTTTGGTGTAGGTCACCATGGCGTCGGGCGAAGCGCCTTGCGGCAGGAACACCATCTTTTGTGCCGGGAAGCCGGCCACGAAGAAGGCTTTCCATGCGTCCCACTTCTCGCCGCTGGTTTCGCAGCCGGGCGTTGCATCGCAGACTTCTTTGAAGGTCGGCATGTCGGGGAAGGTAGGGTCGCGCACGATATTGCCATCGGCATCCAGTGCACCCCAGCTCATCATCGGCACGGCGGTCCCGGCTTCCACCAGCGGCGTGACGCCCTTCAGGTAAGATGACGAGGTCTGGTAGTCGATGTTGGCTTCGCCACGCTCGAACATTAGGCGGCCATCACCACGGCCCTTGATGCCGAAGACCGGCTCCACTTTCAGGCCGAGCATTTCCCAGGCCAGCAGCGGTACGAGGTCGAGACGGGTGGCGCCCTGCGAGCCGTAGATGAAGTCCGTGTCCTTCAGCGCGCTGGCATCCATGCCGTTCATTTTGGACGAAAGATCTGGTGGAAGGTACGCCACGCCGCCGGTGCCGGAGGCGAGGACAACGTTCCAGTCGTTATACTCATAGCGCACGCGCGGGTCGCCCAGCAGATAGGGGAACTGCGTGGAACCGGATGAACCGAAGATCGTCGTGCCGTCTTCGTATTTCTGCTCTTGGAACCAGTTCGCGCCTTTTGTGGAACCGGCACCGGGCATGAACTTCACCACCACGGTGGGTTTACCGGGCAGAGCCTCGCTCAACAGGGGTGCGTAGAAATTTGCCCATTTGGCGGAGCCACCTGTTTCGGAGAAGGGAATGATCCACTCCACCGTCTTGCCGGTGAGATCAATTCCGTGGCCGCCGGCCTGCGCCTGCGATGCCACGCCGAACGAAGCCGCTGTCATCAGCGCCAACGCGGTGCGTCGTGTAAAAGTCAAAAAAGCCATCTGTTCCTCCCGTGAATCTGGCTTGTGATGAACGTCGCCAAAGCGTCGCCCATTTGGCTTATCGTTGCCTGCACGCAACCTTTCAGCAACCGCGAGCAAAGGCAATATCGTTCCGCTGACTTGGCGACCGGGATAAAGTCACTATGCAATCTATCCCCACCCTCTCCACCGCCCCCATAATCAGCCCACCTCTCACAGGGAACCGGCGGTGCGCACCGTTGGTAGCGTCGTGAGGGGTCGGATCTTCCGGGTGCGGTTGGAGATGACGGCCAACACGCTCGGAGCCCCGCGCTGTCTTACTGGGCCAACGCGTCGTGCGGTGGCTGGCAGGGGAGCGGCGGCGTTCGGCAACGGGCGTCGGTGCCATGGTGTGTCAGGGCAATGGCGGTGAAACCTCGTCCGCAGCAGAACCGAAGTGGGGCGTGACGGGCGACCGTTTTCGCCGAAACTACCGGCATGGGGCACCTTTCACGCCCCACCGGTTCCCGACGGTGTTTCGGGAGCGAGAACTGACGGATAACCCGAGGTGGTAACCGCTGACGGGCGTTTTGGCGTGTCTGCAAGGAGGTAAGCAAGGCAGGCATCTTGCCTGACTTGCGCGGCGGCGACGAGCTGCCCGGTGCTCCCGGCAAGCGGAGCGGCGTACAAATAAGACTTGCCGCGCCCGCGCAGCGAAGGGCAAAGCCCGATAGCGTGAGCGCAAACCTATAGGACGCGCAAAGCGCTGCTTGTTTGCTGGGTCCCGGGTCATGCCCGGGATAACAAGGGGAGTGAGTGGTTAGGCTCTGATCAACACTCCGCCTAGGCGAGTTGAGAAAGGCGCGAGCTTTCGGTGTCGGCCTTCACAGCAGCAGGCTTGGACAGGCACGATCCGATGGCGACGAGGACGGGGTCTTGCGTTCCGACGATATCGATGCCTGTGCCGAGGTCAGCCAGTCGACCGGTCCAGCGACGTTCATTCGACCGTGAGATATTGGCGACAATCACGACCGGCGTGTCGCGACCAAGGCCCTGTTCGATCAGTTCGGCCTCGATCTCCTTGGCCGTGCGACCGCCCATATAGAAGACGGTCGTCGCCTTCGGATCGGCAATGCCCTTCCAGTCGAGTTCCGGCAGACGGCCGTGGCGGGAATGGCCGGTGACGTAGCGAACCGACTGTGCGTGGTCGCGATGGGTGAGGGACACGTTCAACTGCGCTGCCAGTGCAGAAGCGGATGTGATGCCGGGCACGATCGACACCGGGATACCGTGGCGCTCCAGCTCGGCAATTTCCTCCCCGGCGCGCCCGAAGATGGTAGGATCACCGGACTTCAGGCGCACGACGTTGCGACCTTCTTTGGCCAATTGCACCATGGTGGCGTTGATATCCTCCTGCTTGCAGGATTCACGCCCACCACGCTTGCCCACCAGCATGCGTTTGGCCTCGCGACGTGCAAGTTCCAACACCTCGTCGGAAACCAGATCGTCGAACAGGATGACATCGGCGGCCTGCAAAGCGCGGATGGCTTTCATGGTGAGAAGTTCGGCGTCACCGGGGCCAGCGCCGACGAGAGTGACCTTACCGCCTGTCGCTTCCGCCTCGAACAGCGAGTCGAGCGAAGCCTCTGCTCCGGAAAAGGCACGGTCGACGAACCGTTCCCAGAAGGCGCGGCGCGGCGCACCCATGGCGAAGCGGGCATTGACCTTCGGACGGATGGATTGGGCAAGCTGCGCCCAGTCTTTTACGGAAGGCGGGAGCAGCGTTTCGATGCGACGACGGATGGCTTGCCCGAAAATGGGCGCCGCGCCGTCTGTCGAAATCGACACGATGGCGGGTGAACGGTTGACGATGGAGCCGAACTGGAATTCGCAGAAGGCGGGTTTGTCGATGACGTTGACGGGCACGCCAGCCGCGCGACCGGCACAAAGGAACGCTTGTGCCTCGCCCTCGCTTTCCGCGTCGGCGATCGCGACTGCCATGCCAGTGAAGGCATCGGTTGCCCAGGGCCGGTCGTGCAGAACGAAGGAGGCAGGCGAAGCGGCGATGATCGCATCGAATTCATCGTCCAGCTCTTCGGCGTAGACGTGAACGGTCGCTCCGGTTGCAGCCAAGAGTTCCGCTTTCCACGCCGCGGCATCGGACCCACCAGCGAGCAGAACCGGACGGCCCGCGAGTTTGTAGAAGACGGGAAGGCTGGCAAGGGGCTGCACCCGGTCCGGCCGCTTGCGGCGGCGCACGAGGGACAGTTTATTCTGCGGCGAGCGGAGCGACATGGGCGCCTCCCTCTTCGGAGTTGGTGAATTGCGAGATCATGGTGGCGATTTCGGAGCGGCAGGAGCCGCAATTCGTGCCAGCCTGAGTTGCCGTGCCGACGGCGTCGATCGTGGTGCAACCGGCGTGGATGGCCGCGCCGATTTCGTTGGCACCGACACTGTTGCAGGAGCAGACGATTGCTCCCTTGTCCGGTTGCCCGGCACCGGGACGGCCCGCACCGAGAAAGGAACGGGTTTGAGGATTGTGGTTCACCGACAGCTGCTCCACGGCCCAGGAGCGGGCAACGGCGACGGGCCGGGGCGATGTGAAGATGGCAGCTTTCAGTCTGTCGCCATCGAACCAAAGATCACGGCGGCCACCTGCGCCGTCATTCACGCTGACATCGGGTGCTTGTGGCGGTGCGAAGCTCTGTCCTTCGCTCAATGCGAATTCCATGCGCCAACCGCCGTCGCACTTGGCGAGCGCCCAATAGAGGAGGTCTTCAGATTGCGGGTCGGGTCGCTCTTGCATCACGGCAAAGCCATAGGCCGCAGGGGACAGAGCGGTGACTGTGACCGCGACATTCTTGGAGGCGGGCTGGCCGGAAAAGGGATCGGTGATCGCAGGAACCACGGTATCGATACGTCCTGCCGAAGAGGTCACACTGGTCCAGTGCATCGGGGCGAAGACATGGCCCTGCATTTGCCGATCTGTGATCAGGGCGCGAATGACAGCCTCGCCTTTGGGCGAAGCGATCCGGACAAGCGTTGCCTCTTTGATCCCAAGCCGGGCGGCGTCTGCAGGGTGGATTTCGCAATAAGGTTCAGCGATGTGCGCGGAGAGACGCGGCGAGCGGGCGGTTCGGGTCATCGTGTGCCAATGATCGCGAATACGACCCGTGTTGAGGGTCATGGGGAAAGCGGGATCAACAGTCTTGGCGGCTGGCGACGAGACTGCAACGAAACGTCCGCGTCCGCTTGGCGTGTAGAAGCGGCCATCAGCGAAGAAGCGCTCCGCTGTTTCGCCGTCCGTGCGGGCTGGCCAACGGAACGGTGTCATTGCGTTGTAGCGGGTCTCATCCGTATTGGCCCATGCGCCGATATCGAAGTCACGGGTGCCGTTGTTCTCGAAAGCCGAGAGGCGTGCGTGTTCGGCAAAGATCTGCGCTGGCGTTTCATAGTCGAACCCAGCGCACCCCATGCGATGGGCGACCTGGCAGATTTGCCACCAGTCCGGTTTGGCGTCTCCCGGTGCCGCCATGAATGGGCGCTGGCGGGAGATGCGCCGTTCGGAATTGGTGACCGTTCCGTCCTTCTCGCCCCAGGCGGCGGCGGGCAGAACGACATCGGCATAGGCAAGCGTGTCGGTCTCGTTGACGACATCGGACACCACGACGAAGGGGCAGGCCGCCAGAGCCTTGGCTACGCTATTGGCCTCTGGCAGAGAGTCCACCGGGTTCGTGCCCATGATCCAGATGGCCTTCACGCGGCCACCGGCGACCGCCTGGAACATGTCGATGGCTTTCAGCCCCGGCTTCTTTGCGATACCGGGCGTGTCCCAAAACCGTGCCACGCGGTCGACGTCTTCGAGTGCGAAATCCATGTGTGCGGCAAGCTGGTTGGCGAGCCCCCCGACCTCGCGTCCGCCCATGGCATTCGGTTGTCCGGTGATCGAAAACGGCCCCATGCCCGGTCGTCCGATCCTGCCGGTTGAAAGATGGCAATTGAGAATGGCGTTGACCTTGTCGGTGCCGCCACGCGACTGGTTCACGCCCTGGCTGTAGACGGTGACAGTCTTTTCGGTGTTGCAAACCCAGTCGAAAAAGATGGCTTCCTCATCGGGCGCAAGTCCGGTCTCACCGGTATCGGCCTGCGCGGCTTCCAAGGCAGCTGCGAAGCCTTCGGTGGCGGTTGTCATCCACTGCGTGTCCGTGACGCCTCGCTTGTGCAATGCGACCAGCAGCTTGTTGAACAGTGCAGTATCGCCGTCCGGCGTGATGGTGAGGTGGAGATCGGCCAGTTCGCAGGTGGCCGTTCGGCGCGGGTCGATGACCACGACTTTCATGTCGGGCCTCACCTGCTTGGCGGCGGCGACGCGCTGGTAGATGACCGGATGGCACCAGGCGAGGTTGGAGCCTACGAGGATCAGCAGATCGGCAAGTTCCAGATCGTCGTAGGTGCCGGGCACCGTATCGGTGCCGAAGGCGCGCTTGTGGCCGACCACGGAGGAGGCCATGCACAAGCGCGAATTTGTGTCGATGTTGGCGGACCCGATGGCCCCCTTCATCAGTTTGTTGGCGACGTAGTAGTCTTCGGTGAGGATTTGCCCGGAGACGTAGAAGGCGACGGAGTCCGGTCCGTGCTCATCGACGGTCTGGTTGAATTTTGCCGCCACCAGATTGAGCGCTTCATCCCAGCTTGTCCGCTCGTCGCCGATCTGCGGATACAGCAGACGATCTTCCGGTCCGGTCGTCTCTCCCAGCGCCGATCCTTTGGAGCAGAGCCGCCCGAAATTCGCGGGGTGCTCCTTGTCACCTTCGATGGTGGTCACCCCATTCTTATAAGAGGCGCGGACGCCACAACCGACACCGCAATAGGGGCATGTGGTACAGATCATCGGATGATGGACGCAGCGTCCAGCAGGATGGTTTCCCCCTCCAGCCGCAGCGGGAAGGTTTTCACCTCACCTTCGTCGGCCCCTTGGGCCTGTCCCGTATCCAGCGCGATCACCCAATTATGCAGCGGGCAGGTAACGCAACCGTCATGCACGATGCCCTGCGACAAGGGTCCGGCTTTATGAGGGCATTTGTCCTCCAGCGCGAAGACCGCATCTTCCGCAGTGCGAAAGATGGCGAGTTTCATATCGCCTGCCATCACCCGGCGGGAGCCGAGACGGGGAATGTCCGCAAGTTGTCCGACGGCGACCCAGTTTCCAGCCATGACGTTCATTCCGCCGCCTCCAGATGAAGCACGTTCATCGGCTTGAACTCATGCTTGTCGGCGCCGGAGACGCGCTCCGCCCAAGGGTCAACCTGTGCGAATTTCTGGCTGAAGACGAAGGCGTCGTAGTAGCGCTGGCGCATTTCTGCATCGTCCATGATCTGGCGGCGGATTTCCTCCAGCCCGATGCGCTTGGCCCATTTGTAGATGCGCTCCAGATAGTGGCCCTGTTCGCGATACATTTGCGTCAGCGCCACAACATGGACGAGGGCTTCTTCTTCCGTCGTCACCTGGCCGAGCACTTCCGTGCCCTTGATGTCGAGACCAGCGGCGCCAGCGAAATGGATCTCGAACCCGGCTTCGGTGCAAATGATGCCTACGTCCTTGCAGGTCGCTTCTGCGCAGTTTCGCGGACAGCCGGACACGGCCATTTTGACCTTTGCCGGCGTCCAGGAGCCCCACATGAACTTCTCGATTGCAATTCCGAGGCCGGTCGAATCCTGGGTGCCAAAGCGGCACCAGTTCGTGCCGACGCAGGTCTTCACCGTGCGCAGCCCTTTCGCGTAGGCCTGACCGGAGACGAAACCAGCTTCGCCCAGATCGGCCCAGACGGCTGGAAGATCGTCCTTCTCGATGCCCAGCAGGTCGATGCGCTGACCGCCGGTCACCTTCACCGCCGGAATGTCGAACTTGTCCACCACATCGGCGATGGCCCTAAGTTCCGACGAAGATGTCATCCCGCCCCACATGCGCGGAACGACGGAATAGGTGCCGTCTTTTTGAATGTTGGCGTGGGCGCGCTCGTTGATGAAGCGCGACTGATAGTCGTCGGCATATTCATCCGGCCAGTCAGCCACGAGATAGTAGTTCAGCGCCGGACGGCACTTGGCGCAACCATTGGACGTCTTCCATTCCAACGCCTGCATCACCTCTGGAATTGTCTTCAAACCCTTAGCCTTGATCAGCCGGCGCACATCGTCATGGCCAAGATCGGTGCAGCCGCACATGGGCGTGACGGCGGACGGATCGTAGGCATCGCCCAATGTCAGCGACATGAGCTGTTCCACCAGACCTGTGCAGGTGCCGCAGGAGGAAGACGCCTTGGTGTGGGCGCGCACATCGTCAAGATTGGTCAGTCCTTTGGACGTTATCGCGTCTGTGATTGTCGATTTGCAAACGCCGTTACAGCCGCAGATTTCCGCATCATCCGGCAAGGCTGCAACGGCCGCCATAGGGTCCAGAGGTTCTGCCCCCTGGAACATCTGGCCGAAGATCAACGTATCGCGCATCTCGGAGATGTCCGTGCGCTTCTTCAACATGTCGAAGAACCATGGCCCGTCCGACGTCTCACCGTAGAGCACCGCGCCGACGATCCGGTTGTCTTCCAGAACGAGGCGTTTGTAGATGCCCGCCTGCGCGTCGCGCAGCACGATTTCCTCGCGGTTCTCAGCTTCCGCAAAGTCGCCTGCGGAATAGAGATCGACGCCGGTGACTTTCAATTTCGTGGCGGTGACAGACCCTTCGTACGCGGACGAGCCTTCGAGCAGATTTTCCGCCAAAGTGTTCGCCATCTCGTAGAGTGGTGCGACGAGTCCGTAGCACTGGCCGCGATGTTGCACGCATTCGCCGAGCGCGAAGATGGAGGGGTCGGACGTGCGCATATCGTCGGTGACGACGATGCCGCGTTCCGTCTCCAGCCCAACCGCTTTCGCAAGGTCGACGGCGGGGCGGATGCCCACCGCCATGCAGACGATGTCGGCTGGAAGGCGCGTTCCATCGTCTAGCTGGACCGCGGAGACCTGACCGGCTTCGCCGATGATCTCTTGCGTGTTCGCTCCGGTGAAGACCTTGATCCCCCGATCCGTAAAGGCCTTCTCCAATAGGTGTCCCGCAGCAGCGTCCAGCTGCCGTTCCATGAGTGTTGGTGCCAAGTGAATGACCGCGACGTCGAGGCCGCGCATCTTCAGCCCGGCAGCGGCCTCCAGCCCCAGCAATCCCCCACCGATCACCACCGCGTGTTGTTTCGTTGTGGAGGCTTCCACCATTCGGTCCACATCATCGAGGTCGCGATAGGTCAGCACACCATCGAGATCATGGCCCGGCAGCGGAATGATGATCGGACTAGAACCGGTGGCGATCACCAGATCATCGTATTTGGCAGTGATGCCGTTGACCGACGTAACTGTCTTTGCCTCGCGATCAATCGTCTCCACTCGGGCCGACTTGTGCAGCGTGATGCCGTGGGTGGCGTACCAGTCGTCGTCGTGGGTGAGGATGTCCTCGTAGGTCTTCTCCCCTGACAGGACCGGCGATAGCATAAGCCGGTTGTAGTTCACGCGCGGTTCGGCGTTGAAGATGGTGATCTCGAAGCGGTCCGGATCGGCGTCGAGAATGTTCTCGAGCATTCGCCCCGGCGCCATGCCGTTGCCGATGACAACGAGTTTTCTTTTCAAAGGGGCTTTCATTCGGCAGCCTCCAATTTTGTAGCACTTGCTTTTTCCTGCCGCGCGATGCGGGCGGCGCGTTTTGCGGCAATGCCTTCCAGTTCTTCTGCACTCGGATTTGCGCCGCCTTCATAAGCTTCGAGGAAGTCCAGCAGCTCTTCGCGATAGGCGTAGTAATCCGGGTGATCGAGCAGCGCTGCACGGGAGCGCGGGCGCGGCAGATCAACGTTCATAATGTTACCGATGGTGGCGTTCGGCCCGTTGGACATCATCACCACGCGGTCGGCCAGAAGGATGGCCTCATCGACATCGTGGGTGACGCAGATCGCGGTCACTTTCGTGCGGGTCCAGACGTCCATCAGCACGTCCTGCAACTCCCAGCGGGTGAGCGAGTCCAGCATGCCGAAGGGCTCGTCGAGCAGGAGCAGCTTGGGTGACAGGGCGAATGCGCGGGCGATGCCGACGCGCTGCTTCATGCCGTTGGACAGTTCCGCTGCACCGCGATGCATGGCGTCGGCGAGACCCACACGGTCGAGATAATATTCAACGATGTCCGCGCGTTCGGAGGCAGAGGCTTTCGGATAAACGCGGTCCACACCGAGCATGACGTTGTCGTAAGCTGTCATCCACGGCAGCAGCGACGGGGCCTGGAACACGACGGCGCGGTCGGGTCCGGCGGCGTCGACTTCCGATCCGTCCAGCACCACACCGCCCGAGGTAATTGGGTTCAGCCCGGCTACCATGGAGAGAACCGTGGACTTGCCGCAGCCGGAGTGGCCGATCAGCGTGATGAACTCGCCTTTGTCCATCTTCAGCTCCAATTCCTCCACCACGGTGAGAGGACCCTTGGGCGTCGGATAGACCTTCGTGAGGTTGGCGAGTTCCAGATAGCGCCGCTCGATGGGCGATTGAGCAGCCTCGACATAAGCCTTTGGCAATTTCGTCTTCGGATGAAGCGGCGTCACGTTCGGCAGAATGATGTCGCGGTTGGTTTCCGCGCGGCGCTCGGCTCCCACATCGATCAGATATTGCGTCACCTCACCGCGAAGGCGGATGAACTCGTCGTCACTGTTCATCTCGCCACGGTCACGCGGGCGGGGAATGTCTACCTTGAAGCTCGGGCCGAAGGTGGCTGCCGGTGCGGGCGTCAGCGGGATGATGCGGTCAGCGAGGAGAATGGCTTCATCCACATCGTTGGTGATGAGGACGATGGTCTTCTTCTCTTTCTGGGAAATGTCGGCGAACTCATCCTGCAGCTTGGCGCGGGTGAGTGCGTCGAGTGCCGAGAGCGGCTCATCCATCAGCAGGACTTCGGGTTGCATGGCGAGCGCTCTGGCAACGGCGACGCGCTGGCGCATACCGCCGGAGAGTTCCGACGGCTTGCGGTCGCGAGCTGGCGTCAGCCCGACCATGTCGATATAGCGGTCAATCAGTTCGGTGCGCTTGGCTGCAGGCAGTTTGCGATGCACTTCATCGACTGCAAGACGAACGTTCCCTTCCACCGACAGCCACGGCATCAGCGAGTAGGACTGGAACACAACGCCGCGCTCTGGGCTTGTGCCTTTCACCGTTTCGCCCTTGAACAGGATGGTTCCGGCGTCCGGCTCGATAAGGCCAGCCAGCGCTGCGATCAGCGTCGTCTTGCCGGCCCCGGAGAAACCGACGATGGCAACGAACTCACCCTCTTCGATGTCCAGATTGAGATCGTGCAACACATCGTTGCGGTCCGTGCCCTCGCCAAAATGCTTGGCGAGGCTTTGTATTGAGAGAATGCTCATCATCGACCCCTTAACGATTGGCCGAGAAAGTGAAGGCGCGCTGCAGGGCGAACATCACCCGGTCCAGCAGGAAACCGATGATGCCGATGGTCAACACGGCCACCATGATTTTGGCGAGCGACTGAGAGGAGCCGTTCTGAAATTCATCCCAGACGAATTTTCCAAGGCCCGGGTTCTGAGCCAGCATTTCAGCCGCGATCAGCACCATCCAGCCGACACCGAGCGAGAGGCGCAGGCCGGTGAAGATGAGCGGCAGGGAGGACGGCAGGACTAACTTCGTGATGGTCTTCCAGGTCGGCAGGCGAAGAACGCGACCGACATTCATCAGGTCCTTGTCTACCGACGATACGCCGAGCGCTGTGTTGATGAGGGTTGGCCACAGAGAGCAGAGCGTCACGGTAACGGCGGAAATGAGCAGCGCCTTCGGCATCCATTCCCACGGTGTGACGTAGGTCGCGGATACGATCATGGTGACGATCGGCAACCAAGCTAGCGGTGAGACCGGCTTGAAGATCTGGATCAGCGGGTTGATCGCGCCGGAAAATGTGCGGGACAGGCCTGACGCGATGCCCAGGGGCACGGCAATCAATGTGGCGAAGCTGAAACCCAACGCCACCGTGAAGAGAGATGTGACGATCTGATCGATATAGGTCGGCTTGCCGGTATAGTTTCGGTACCGCGGCTCCTTGCCGTCAGCGATGCGTTTCTCGTTGCGGACTTCCTGGCGCTCGTAGAAGGCAGCAGCTTTCTCGCGTTCGCGGGTGTGGTCGTCCCAAAGATTGCCGACTTGTTCCCAGACCTGCACCGGGCCCGGAACAGCGCCAAGGGATGTCTGCACTTTTGGTGCAAGCCATGCCCATGCGGCGAGGAAGATCATGATGCCAAGCAGCGGGATGACGAGCACCCGCTTCAACTCGCTCAGCTGTTCGCGCGGGTTGTCCCCCGCCGCGATGCGCAGCAGGGGGGTGACCCAGGCCAGACCCAGTGCCTCCAGCCAGGACGAGGCCCGGTTGATGGCTGTGAACAAGCGCTCGCGCTTGGGGATCGCACCGGCGGGTACGATGGCTTCGGATGCATTGGCCATAGGTCAGTCCCCCTGATGGCAGTTAGTTGGAAACGACTTGCGAGCCCTGAACGGTCTCGTTCGACTTCAAGCCGATTTTGAGCGAGTCCAGATAGGCGTTCGGGGTGCGGGCGTCGTAGGGGATGCCGTCGATGATATCTTCACCGGGCGTCGGGGCCTTGTAGCCGTCGGTGCCCCAGGGGAAGTCGGCCTCGGCAGCATTGCCATCATCAACCACCATGCGGGCGGCCTTCATGTAGATGTCTGGCAGATAGACCGATTTTGCGGTCTCGGCGTACCACTCATCGCTTTTTGGTTCAGCGATCTGACCCCAGCGGCGCATCTGCGTTAGGTACCAGATAGCGTCAGAGTAATAGGGATAGGTCGCGTAGTAGCGGTAGAACACGTTGAAATCGGGAATGGAGCGCTTGTCGCCCTTCTCGAATTCGAATGTGCCGGTCATCGAGTTGGCGATCACCTCTGCGTCTGCACCGACATATTCCGAGCGTGCAAGCATCTCGACCGCTTCCAGACGGTTGGCGTTCTCGTTTTCATCGAGCCATTTGGCGGCACGGATCAGCGCTTTGGTCAAAGCTAGTGTCGTGTTGGGGTTCTTCTCGGTGAACTCCTTCGTCAGGCCAAACACCTTCTCAGGATTGTTCTTCCAGAGCTGGTAGTCGGTGATGACAGGAACGCCGATACCCTTGAACACGGCTTGCTGGTTCCAAGGCTCGCCCACGCAGTAACCAACAATCGTGCCGGCTTCCATGGTGGCGGGCATCTGCGGCGGTGGCGTCACGGACAGAAACGCGTCGGCCAAAATATGACCTGATGTATCGCTCGTGGAGTAATAACCCGGGTGGATGCCGCCGGATGCGAGCCAGTAGCGCAGCTCGTAATTGTGAGTGGAGACGGGGAAGACCATGCCCATGTTGAAGGGCTTGCCTTCAGATTTGAAGCGGTCAACCACGGGCTTCAACGCATCGGCTTTGATCGGATGCACCGGCTTGCCGTCATCGCCTACGGGCACGTTTGCCTTCATCTCGGCCCAAATGTCATTCGAAACGGTGATGGCGTTGCCATTCAGGTCCATTGAGAACGGCGTGACGATGTGGGCTTTGGTACCGTAGCCGATGGTAGCGGCCAACGGCTGCCCAGCCAGCATGTGCGCGCCGTCCAACTCGCCGGTGATGACGCGGTCCAGCAACACCTTCCAGTTGGCCTGCGGTTCCAACGTCACGAACAGGCCTTCGTCTTCGAAATAGCCCTTCTCATAGGCGACCGCGAGCGGTGCCATGTCGGTGAGTTTGATGAAGCCAAGCTTCACCTCATCCTTCTCGACTTCGAGTTCTTCGGCGAAGGAAGGAGTGAGGGCGAGCGAAAAGCTTGCGGCAATAGTGGTAGCCAGGAGAAGGCTACGACGCGTCAGGGAGGATACGCGGGTCATGTTGTCTCCGTTTGTTCGGCTGATCGGACGAACTGGAGACAATGAGCACCGTCTCCAGCCTGAACGATCAAGCGGGTGGCGGCTTCGGTGCCGTTGTGCCGCTTCCGGTTGTCGGAGCGGCGAATGATGTTGAGAAAGGCGGGAGCCTTACAGTCGAAGTCTCACCATTGAGACCATGACAGGTTGCATGGCTTTGGCCGGGCGATCAAGTGCATATTTGCAACATTTTTGTTCACAAAATTCTCTGCACATTTTTTGTGCAAATGCGCATCATGCCAGCGTGTTGAGGGCCTCATCGAAAAGATCGTTTCGAAACATTGCGTTGCGCTGCTCTAACGGGGTTGTGTCCACCTGCAGCCAGCGTTCCATCTCGTCCGAAATCCATTTTGCATGTGCGGGGTCGGGGCGAAGCACGTTATCGCCGAAGAGTTGCATACCGGATCGATCGACAGCTGAACGAATGGTTTGTGGCGCAACGCCGACGCAGTCCCGTTCGGACAACATGGCGAACAGAGAATCAGCATTGTCTTCATCGGCGATCCAGCGCGATGCCCGGATAATGGCGCGCACGAGGTTCGGAACCGTCTCGGCATCCCGCAACGGATCTGTCATCCGCATGGCCAGCGCTTTTTCTGGCACCATCTTCTGCATCTGAACAGCGCGGAAGGCGACGCGCCCTGCGCCATGCTCTTCCGCCAGTCGCCCCCATGGAGGACCGGCACAAAAGCCGTCCACAGAACCTTCGCCCAAAGCATCTGCCATCATCACTGGTGGCAAGACGGTGATGTTGACATCGCGGTTGGGATCGACACCGGCGGTTGCCAGCCAATCTCGCAAAAGAAATGCATGGGAGGAATACGGAAAGACACAGGCAAATGTCAGCGGAGTGCCGCCCCTCTGATGCCCCTCTTTTATCACATGGGCGATGCCTCGTCCCCAGTCGGCAGGTTCCTTTGGCGTATAACCGAGAATGCCGGAGCACAGATCGGTCAATCGGGAGCTCAAGGTGACTTCGTTTCCATCTAAGCTCAGCATTGTTGGTGCCATCAATGGTGACGAAAAGTTTGGAAGCTGCAGGTGTGAAGCGACCAGCATGGGTGACAGGACATGCGCCGCATCCAGATAGCCGACCGACAGTTTGTCGCGCACACTCGCCCAAGAGCGCTCACGCGACAGTTCGAGTTCCAGCCCTTCCGCTTCCGCGAAGCCGCAACGCGCTGCAACAATCACGTTGGCCGCATCCACCAAAGGCACGAAGCCCACTCGAAGACGTTTCACGACTTGTCCCCTCTCAACAGGCTGTCGGCATCCAGCAGGCTGCGTGCCAGATCACCCATGCGTCTGCGTTCCTTCATCGCGCGGTCGCGGAGCAGCCGGTAGGCTTCATCCTCGCCCACGCCTTGCCGTTTCATGATGAGCGCCTTCACGCGATCGATGTCGCGGCGGTCTGCCAAGGCGCCCTTCGTTTCTTCCAGTTCGCTTTTGAGATTTTCGAAGGCCCGGTAGCGCGCGATCGCTCCGTCCAGGACGGAGCGTATACGTCCGGGTTTCAACCCATCAACAACGTAAGCCGATACGCCGGCCTCGATGGCGCGCTGGATATCGCCCTCCTCGGCACGGTCAACAAACATGGCGACGGGCCGCTCGACGACACGACCGATTTCGAACATCTGTTCCAAAACATCGCGACCGGGATCGTCCAGATCGATCAGCACGACGTCGGGGGCAAAGGCGACGAGATTTCGGAGCAAGTTTGATGTCGATGCCAACGTCAAAAGCTCGACATCTCCGGCTTCCCGCAAACCAGCGGCGACCATTTCGGCCCTGTTCGGGTTTTCATCAACGACGGCGACTTTGAGCATCGACCCCACACGACATGGTTCGTTCGATCCTCCCAGAACCACACTTCAACACAGTTCTAAACCCTCAACAATGCCCGACTTTCGGATTGTAAACGGATATCATGTCTTGTTGCTCGCCTCTGGTACGTGCTGATGTTCGGTGTCTCCGGTTTGCTCGGGCAATTGTTTGATAGACCGCCAGATCCGCCAGAATGAGACTTTGCGGTATGCACCCTGACTACAGGTCATCCGTCTCCCGTGCTTGCTGCTGCACCATTGTCCTTCATTGCGATGCGTTCTGCGTCCGGTGATTGATATCCATGGGAGGATCATATGAAAAAGTTTCTGGTGACGTCTGCATCGCTGCTGGCGCTGACGGTATCGACCGCGGCTTTGGCCGATGGACACAGCAATAAAATCAAGATCGGTGTGCTCGCCACGCTGGAAGGCACTTACACCGTTCTGGGTGAAGACGGCATTCGCGGTCTGGAGGTCGCGCTGAAGGAAGCTGGTGGCAAAGCCGGTGGCAAGGAAATCGAGACCATCATCCAGTCCACCGACGCAAGCCCCGACAGCGCTGTGCGCGGCGTGAAGAAGCTCGTTGAGCAGGACAAAGTCGACATCGTCATCGGCCCGCTGTCCGGCTCCGAAGGTATCGCACTGCGCGACTACGCCAAGACGCAACCGCAAGTGACGATCATCAATGGTATCTCCGGTGCGCAAGAAACGACCTTCGTCGATCCGGCAGAGAATTTCTTCCGCTTCAACATGGATGGGGCGCAGTGGGGCGCTGGTCTCGGTGAATATGTGTTTAAAGAAAAGGGGTGGGAAACCGTAGCGACCGTCGCAGAAGACTATTCCTTTGCCTACACAAACTTCCTTGGCTTCGCGCTGGGCTATTGCAACGCGGGTGGCAAGATCGTCGAGCGCCAGTGGGTGCCGCTTGGAACGAAAGACTTTGCATCGATTATCGCCAACCTGCCTGACGATGTGGACGCGATCTATCTGGGGCTTGGTGGTGGTGACGCCGTTAACTTCCTAAACCAGTACCAGCAGGCCGGTGGCGATGCGAACCTGATCGGCGGCACCATCATGGTGGATGGCACGGTTCTGTCGTCCAAAGGCGATGCCAAGAATGCGCTAATAGGCACGCCGTCGTCCGGCCCGCAGGCAGACGACTGGGATAATCCAAACTGGCAAAAGTTCGTGAAAGCCTATCAAGACGCGTTCCCGCCAGAAAAGCGTTTTCCGTCTCCGGCCCTCATGGCAACCGGTTATTACAACTCCACCAATGCGGCCATGCAGTGCTTGAATAAGACGAACGGTGATCTGTCCGACGGACAGGCTGCCTTCCGTCAATGCCTTGGCAGCCTCGAGCTGGATGCGCCTAACGGTAAGATCACGCTGGACAATAACCGTCAGGCCATCGGCACAAATTTCGTGACCGAGGTGGTGGAGAATGCTGACGGCACGCTTGGCAACAAGCTGATGAAGGTTGTCGAGAACGTGAATCAGACGCTTGGCGTCGACGAAGCTGAGTTCAAGAAGCTCGGCCTGCCGTCGCGCGACATCGTTCAGTGCGACTGATTTCTCCCGTTTGATCGCACTTTTGTTGCCCCGGATGCTCACGCATTCGGGGCAATTTTTGTTCTGAGATCACGCCGGACACAACTCATGTCAGATATCAAACCCATGCTGATCGGCGGCGATTGGCGAAGCGGATCTCATGCCGCCGACAACATCAATCCGTCGAACACGAACAACTGCATCGGGCGCTACGCGCAGGCAAATTCGGGCGATGTGCAGTCTGCGGTGTTGGCTGCTCGGGAAGCTTTGCCGGATTGGTCTTCGACAACACCGCAGCAGCGTCACGACGTATTAGCAAAGGTTGCAGCGGAGATTTCCAAACGCAGCGGAGAGATCGCAGCCCTTCTCGCGAGAGAAGAAGGCAAGACACTGCGCGAAGCGGTCGGCGAGACGATGCGTGCGGCTCATATCTTCAGTTTCTTCGCCGGTGAAGCGCTGCGGCAGCGTGGCGAGAAATTGGCTTCCGTACGTCCCGGCATCGAGATCGATATCACGCGCGAACCCATCGGTGTTGTCGGGCTGATTACGCCTTGGAATTTTCCGATTGCCATTCCCGCCTGGAAGATCGCGCCTGCGCTTTGCTTCGGCAACACGGTTGTCTTCAAGCCTGCCGAATTGGTTCCGGGATGCGCTTGGATCCTGGCGGACATTCTTCACCGTTCTGGCCTGCCGAATGGTGCTTTCAATCTCGTGATGGGCGAGGGGCGTATCGTCGGCCACGCGATACTGGAACATCCTGGTATCGACGCGATCAGCTTCACTGGATCGCAGGCGACGGGTGCCCTCGTTGCAGAAGCGTGCGCGCGTCACCAACGTAAAGTCCAGCTGGAGATGGGCGGCAAGAATCCACTTGTGGTGCTGGACGATGCCGATCTCGACGTCGCGGTCGATTGCGCGATCGACGGCGCTTTTTTCTCCACCGGCCAGCGCTGCACCGCATCATCGCGGTTGATCGTGACAGAAGGCATTCACAACCGTTTCATCGAAGCCTTGCTGGAGCGTATGCGCGGGCTGACCGTCGATGATGCATTGAAGGATGACACTGACATCGGCCCGGTGGCCGATCAGCGACAGCTCGACCAGAACCTGCGCTACATTGATATCGCACGTCGTGAAGGCGGTCAGATACGCTTCGGCGGAGAGAGGCTGCAGCGCGACACGCCGGGCTTTTATTTCTCACCTGCGCTGGTGACCGACACGACGAACCAGATGACCATCAATCGCGAGGAGGTATTCGGACCTGTCGCTTCAGTGATCCCCGTGCGCGACTATGATGAAGCGCTGGCGACAGCAAATGATACGCCGTTTGGGCTGTGCGCAGGCGTTTGCACGACCAGCCTCAAACATTCGAGCCATTTTCGATGTAACGCAAAAGTGGGAATGGTGATGGTGAATTTGCCCACGGCGGGGGTCGATTATCACGTTCCATTTGGTGGCACGAAGGGTTCTAGCTTAGGTTCAAGAGAGCAGGGCAGCTATGCCGCCGAGTTCTTCACGACGGTGAAAACGAGCTACCTGCGACCCTGATAGCGTCGCCAAAAGTGGCGATTCATACCTTTGAGTATTCAATCGGTCCCATTTTTCTTGACTAGAGGTGAATTCGGACGGTCAACTTCAGGCAATGAGACCTTCGGGAGAAAGGTCCGTGTTTGAGGGAGGGAGACTATGAGCGGTGCCATATCGGTCCACCACGGCGTGTTTGGGCGCGCAGCGTTATACGAACTGAACAAACCCATCATCACTCACGCGCACCGGGAAGCGCATCTCATTTTCTGGCTGGATGGAGGAACTGGCACGATCACTCTGGGTGATGAAATCCACAAGGTGGATCGAAACACCGGCGTGGCGGTGAGCCCGTGGCAGCCCCACAGTTTTGAAATAGATG
The DNA here is from genome assembly GCA_039208305.1 of Pseudomonadota bacterium. GTDB lineage: Bacteria > Pseudomonadota > Alphaproteobacteria > Rhizobiales > Rhizobiaceae > Pseudahrensia. The sequence continues at coordinate 3,002 of JBCCRF010000003.1, read as the reverse complement.
ATCCCTCGAATCCGCTGATCACGTTGACGCTTTACATCAATCCGGCGTGGTTCCTGGAGAACAGCAAGATTCATGGGTACGGATTGTCGTTCGGCTCACCTGACGTGGATATCAATGCGCCGGTTGCAAATTGGGTGTCGCGATTGACGTCACTTTTGGCCGACCAGGAGGGTTCGGAACTCTTCGACGGGTTCCTGTTCGAAACCACGCGGCAGTGCTACGAACAGAGCTGGGGTGCTATGTCGAGCGAAACCCCTGCAGCGCAATTGAAACGTCACTTTCTCGATTTCCGGGTCCGTAAGTCTCTCAGCCTCATGCAACAGCGGTTTAGCGAGGATTTGGAGATCGACTGGCTGGCACGCGAATCCGGACTATCACGCCCGCATTTCTTCAAGCTCTTTAAGCGGCAGATGGGCATTACGCCGAACATTTATCTCAATACGCTACGAACGGAACACGCGATTGAGCGCCTGATGACAACGTCGAAATCGGTGACAGATATCGGCTTCGACCTCGGTTTCGCATCGCAGGCGAGTTTCACGCGCTTCTTCTCGTCGAACGTGGGTATTCCGCCGAGTGATTACCGCCGGGTGGCGCATATCGCGAATTGATCGTTTGGGCTGGCGCGCCGTTTTGGCGATGTTTCGCCATCGGCTGATACTCAAAGGTACGCCGCCGACGCGCATCTCTTTCTAATCTCTCAAAGTCGGCGGGCCGTCTCATGACCGCCGCGATGGGAGGATCATGTGACGATTGCCGCGGCGCGATGCTGCCACGCCCCTGCTGACACGCTTGTCATCACTGCCTCGACTTTGTTTGGGCACACGCGATGAGGCGATTCATCGAAAGGCGACCCTACTGGTCGGCAATCATTTTCATTGTAGCCGCTGTGTTGTTGTGGATGATCTTCGCCGTCTGGCCCGCATGGCTGACGGACCTGATCGGGCGTAAAAAGGTATTCCTCAACGCGCTGTTCAACGGCATCACCCTTGGCGGCCTCTATTTTCTCGTCGCGTCCGGCTTTACGCTCATCTTCGGGCTGATGCGCAACGTCAATCTCGCCCACGGCTCTTTGTATCTGCTGGGTGGCTATATCGGCTACACGGTCGCTACAGCGACCGGCTCGTGGATACTGGCGTTTCCCGTCGCCTTTTTCGTGGTCGGGGTTTTCGGCATTGCACTGCAATATTTAGTCTTCCGGCGCATGGAGGGGGAAGACCTGCGCCAGACGCTGGTGACCATCGGTATCTCCATCGTCATGGCCGACCTGATGTTGTGGTATTGGGGCGGCGACTTCTACAACATCAACCCGCCCGACTGGCTGTCTGGACCCGTCGAAACCTTCTTCGTCACGGGTGTGAGCCGTCGGTCCGGAGAGTTGATCTTCCTGAAATATCCTGTCGTGCGATTGGTCATTCTGGCAGCGGCCATCGTGATCGGCATCGGCATGTGGCTTCTGCTCAACCGAACCCAGATCGGCATGTTGATCCGCGCCGGTGTGGATGATCGCGATATGCTGTCCGCTACGGGCGCTCGGGTGCAATTGGTGTTCGTTGGCGTGTTCGCTTTCGGTGCAGGGCTGGCGGGATTGGCAGGCGTCGTCGGCGGCACGTTTCAGACGGTGGCGCCAGGCGAAGACATTCGCTTTTTGCTGGCCTCGCTGGTCGTGGTGATCGTCGGTGGCATGGGATCGATACCAGGTGCTGCCATCGGTGCGATTATCATTGGATGTGCCGAACAGTTCGGCTCGGTCTACATGCCGACTTACGCCGTGGTGCTGACATTCCTCATCATGGTCGGCGTGCTCGCCTTCCGTCCTCAGGGCTTACTGGGGAGGGCGTAGCGGATGGCAATGACCGACAGCGCGTCCTCCATAGGATTTGAGGGGTCTGGCTCTAGCGGCGGGTCGTGGCTTGGACGTATCGGCCCTGCATGGTGGGTGCTGGCTGTCATCCTGCTCATTATGCCCGGCCTTGCTTCTGGCTTCGTGCTCAATCAGATTTTTGGCTGGGCTTTCATTCTCGGCATGATCGCTTTGTCGCTCATGTTCCTCGCCGGTTATGGCGGCATGGTGAGCCTGATCCAGATGACGGTGGCTGCGCTTGCCGGTTACATGGTGGCGATCTTCGGCGAGAGCGCGATTTCGGCGATTTCACTGGGCTGGCCTTGGTGGGCCACGATCCCGATCGCACTGATCGTCGCCGTGCTGTTCGGCACAATCACCGGTGCGCTCGCGGTTCGCACAGACGGCATCTACACGATCATGATTACGCTGGCGATCGCGTCGGCCTTCTTCTACTTCACGCGGCAGAACTACACGCTGTTCAACGGCTTCTCGGGCTTCAACGGCGTGTTGCCACCGCAGCTTTTCGGCGTCGACTGGCGCGATCCTACAGCCTTCTATTATCTGACGCTGTTCTGGGCCGTGCTGGCCTATCTGTCGGTACGCTATATCTCGCGCGCGCCGTTCGGGCTCGCGCTGCAGGGTATTCGAGATAATCCCCGGCGTATGGCAGCGCTCGGTTTCAATGTGAACGCCCACCGCATCGCGGCCTATTCCTTTGCAGCGCTGATCGCCGGGGTTGGCGGTATTTTGCTGACATGGCAGTCAGCGCAGATTTCGCCCGGCACGGCGGGCACCGGGCCGGTGATCGACATTCTGGTCATTGCCGTGATCGGTGGTCTCAGCCGTCCCATCGGTCCGTTCATCGGGGCGTTGATCTATGCTGTGCTGAAAATCTTCGCCATCGATATTCTCAATGCATTGGGCATGGCGGGGGACCGCTTTCAGCTGCTGGTGGGCATATCTTTCCTCGCCATCGTCTTTTTCTCGCCAGACGGCATTCTCGGCCTCTGGGATCGCTGGCGTGAAAGCCGGGGACGTGATCCGCTGACCGGTGAGCGGGGAGGGGATGTGGCATGAGCATGGCGCCAACCCAGACTGTCGCGGATCGTCTCAGCGCCACGGGTACCGGCAATGCGCTGGAGCTGCGCGGCGTGTC
>JBCCRF010000002.1:0-24757 GCA_039208305.1 Pseudomonadota bacterium | reverse complement strand
TCCCGGCTCGCGGGCCGGGATGACAACGGAGTTTGTTTGGGATGACGGCCCAGAGAAGAAGGAATGTCCATCTTTCCAGCGTAGCGAAGGAGATGATGCCTAGGGCCGCTTCAGCTTGTTGGCGTCTTTCGCCCTTGCGAAATTCACCACCACACGGCCCACGGGGAAGATGCCTTTGAACACAGTTGCTGTGTTGCGCACCGTGCCGTCGCGAAGCAGCACCATCTTGTCGCGCAGGCCGACGAGGTTGTCGCGGTTCTCGGCATCAAGATACAGCTTGTAGGAATAGCGCGCCGTGTTGCCGCGAATGCGCACCGGGGCAACACCCTTCACATCGTCGCGGCGACCGATATAGCGGCCTGGGCCGGTCTTGGTAAAATACCAAATCTTGCGTTCCTTGACGCCGTCATCATAGGCAAAATCTTCCACCAGCTTCAACGTCTTGCCGTTCCAGGTGCCGCGCAGGTCCACGCGGAAAGTGCGTCGCACCCCATTTATGGCAGAGAACTTGCCGTAGGCGACCGTCTTGCCGCGGAAATAGTCCTCAAACTTGAAGGTCTCCTTTGCATATGCGGGGGCGATCGCGGGCCCGATCGCAGGCATAGCGAAGATGACGAGCAGGACGGCGAGAAATCGGCTTGCGGTGCGGATCATGGTGGCAGTTTCCAATGGCGATTGCCGAATATACGCGCCGCAAGGCGGTTTGGTTCACGGTGCCTCGATATTGAAAGCGGGGGCGAACGCGATCTCGCCCTGCGGAGCTGGGCCATCGAAGGCCAGGGCATGGACGTATTGTATCGGCGTCTCCCGATAGCTCACGCTTCCGCTGCGAAAGCCGAAGCGGTGGTAATAGTCCGGATTGCCCACGAGCGCGCACCCAGCCGCGCCCATATCGCGCAGACGTGCGAGGCCGGCTTCGATCAGCGCCGAGCCTATGCCGCCAAGCTGCCGATCCGGCGCTACAGAGATGGGTCCGAGACCGTACCAACCCCCCTGCGTCGAGCCGATGGTGACGGGCGAGAAGGCGGCATGGCCAACGATCGTTCCACCATCCTCGGCGATCAAAGAGAGGGTGAGGTCGCCATCCTCGCGCAAGCGGTCGCTGATAAACTGCTCGGTGCCATCGGAAAACGCCATCGGCGCGAAAGCTATCTCCGTCAGGTCGAAGATGGCCCTTTGATCGGCGGGCGTTTCATCACGGATCAGCATGTCAGCGGAAAGTCTCTCTCTAAAACAAACGGGGCGCGTGATGTTCCCACCACGCGCCCCGCTTCAATTCAGTGTTCAGCCGGTCGGCTTATTCGGCAGCGTCCTGCATCGGCGCGACCGAGATATAGGTGCGCTTGTTGGCTTTCTGCGCGAAGGACACGGTGCCTTCCACAAGCGCGAAGATGGTGTGGTCCTTGCCCATACCGACATTGTCGCCCGGGTGCCACTTGGTGCCGCGCTGGCGCGCGATGATGTTGCCCGGCACGACGGCTTCGCCGCCGAATTTCTTGATGCCGAGACGTCGGCCAGCACTGTCGCGACCGTTGCGGGATGAACCGCCTGCTTTCTTATGAGCCATATCTGTCTCTCCTGCTCGTCGCTATCAGTCGGACTCTTTGGCGAGTTCGGCTGCTTGTTTCGTCCATTCGTCGCGCTCGATGCGGCCCTTGAAGGACAGGGCGTCGTCAAGTTTCTCGATCTCTTCTTTGGTCAGCGCCGCAACCTGCGAGAATTTGGTGACGCCAAAAGCGTTCAACTTTTTCTCCAGCACGGGACCGACGCCGCTGATCTTCTTCAGATCGTCGGGCTCGCCTTCTGGTGCGGTGAAAAGCGGTGCCGGGGCGGCATCGTCTTTCGTCTCAGCCTTGGGAGCTTCCTTCTTCGGCGCGGGCTTCTCGTCAGCCTTCTTCTCCGCATTAGGTGCGGGCGCTTCGGCCTTCGCTGCGGGCGCTGCATCGGCTGCGATAGCGGCACCGCCGTTGCGGGCAGCACGTGCAGCGCGGGCGGCTTCAGCGGCCTTCTGGGCGGAGCCGTCGGATTTCTTCGACGGCTTCTTACCGTCGGTCAGGATCTCGGAAATCTGCAGAAGCGTGTAGTGCTGGCGATGACCGATGGTGCGGCGCGAGTTCTGGCGGCGACGCTTCTTGAAAGCGATGACCTTGCGCGCACGGCCCTGCTCGACGATTTCGGCTGTCACCATGGCACCGTCCACAAAGGGGGTGCCGACGCTGTTGCCGACCATGAGAACTTCATTGATTTCGACCATGTCGCCCGGTTCGCCCGCAAGGGACTCGACCCGGATCTGATCGTCGGCGGAAACGGAATACTGCTTCCCGCCGGTCTTGATGACTGCGAACATCTCTTTTTCCTTATGTTCAAGCCGTGCGATGATCGCCTCACGCGCCAATGGCTGCGCCGAACGCCCCGCACCTTTTTGCCAGTCTGGTGGATGGGTGAAACGAGGTCAGCGGAAAACGTTCCCCGCGACTTCATGCGCGGATATATAGAACGAGCGTGGTGAGTCAAGATTTGCTGCGACGAGCAAACGCTTCAGACGCTTTTAATAATCGCGCTCGAAGAAGACGCCGATTGACGTTTCGCCATCAGCGGCGACGGAGCCGCGGGCGGTGACGTTCTCGTTGATATCGAGGTTGATGGTTGCCTTGGAGTTCTGGCCCGCTTCGACGCCGAGATAGACGTTGTCGGAGACGTATTTGCCTACGCGCACAGCGGCGTTGCCTTCATCGTCTTGCACCACGTCGAGATCATCGAGGCCTGTGCCGGAACGGATGCCGTCGACAAGGCCAGGGCTGTTTCCGCCGGTGAGTTCGGCGGCGATGGAGGCGAGGCGCACGATCTGCACCGGCGACAGATCGGAAAGCCCGCGTCCGAAGATGATGCGCGCCAGCACCTCGTCCTGCGGCAGTTCGGGGTCGGAGGTGAAGGTCACGTCGAGGTCCGATACCCGCCCCTCCAGGGTGATGAAGGCGGTCACGTCATCGGTGGTGGTTTGGGCGACAAGGCGCAGGCGGGGGTCGAGATCGCCGGAGAGCGTGATCTCGCCTTCGTTCAGGTCGATGCGTTGGCCGAGAATGGAGAGACGACCACGGCGCAGTTCGAACCGGCCGACCGGCTGCACGTTGGTGACAGGGCCGGTGACGCGGATACGGCCGCCGAGTTCGGCATCAAGACCGCGACCGCGCACGAAGATCTGGTTCGGCGCGTTCACCGTCACGTCGAGGCGCAAGACGCTGGGACGTGAACTTGGAGTGCGCGGCGGGGTGGCGCGTTCGATCCGGGCCAGCGTGCGCTGCACACGGGCGGGGGGCGACACATGGGTGACCTCGAGCAGGTCGCCGCCGCCTGCAAAACTCTCCGGCACGGTGATCTCCGTCTTGCCAAGATCGACCGTTCCCGCCAGCAGCGGATCGGCAAGTACGGCGCCGGTGACGGTCAGACGACCGGAGGCCGTCGTGTCGAAGGTCTCGCCGTCGGTGTAGCGGGCGTTGTTCAGCGCGATGGCAAGGTCGGCGGGGAGATCACCAGATAGGCCAACCGAGCCGGTGATAGAGACCGACCCGCCGGTGGACAGATTGGCGGAGCCGGTGCGGATGGTCACACGCTGCCCGTCGAGACCGGCGATGAGATTGATGTCGTTGAGGCGCAGGTTGGAGACCGGATCGGTCAGCGTTGCGCCCTGTAGGGACACGATACCGGAGGGCTGAGGATTGGAAATCGAGCCTGTGGCCGTCACGTCGAAGCGCACCGTGCCGGCGATCGAGGCGCCCCGGGAGGCCAGCTGGCCTTGCACGACGGTCAGCGGTGCGGTGCCGTCCACCCGCACATTCAAGCCGGAGCCTGCCAGCGGGATCTGACCGCCGCCGTTGATCGATAGTCCCTGCGGGTTGGAGGCGCGAAGTGTGGTGAGGCTAACTGTTTTGTCGGCGAAGCGGCCCGACGCGGTAACGTCAATTGGGTCGATACCCGCATCGGCCACGGCACCTGCGGTGATGCCGTTGCCGCGCAAATCAAACGTAGCGCGGGGGGCGGAGGCCGTACCCTTCACCTGCGCTGTACCAGAAAGCGTGCCGCCCGCGCGGGTCTGCGGGCTCACGGCATTGGCGATGTCGAGCGGCAGATTGTCGAGAGCGACGTTCAGATCGAGCGACTGGCCTGCCGTGCCGGTAACGCGCACCGTACCGCCGCCGACGATCAGGCTCGCGCCATCCAATGTCGCGCTGCTGTCTTTCACGCGGATGGTGGTGGGCGCGGAGAGGCGGGCATCGGTGATGTTGGAATCCACCGTGAGTTGGCGAAGGTCCACCGTGATGGTCTCGCCCTGGCGCAAGGCGGAGCCTGCGGTTGCGATGACGGCATCGTTCTGCGCAAGCCGCGCCTCGATGTCGAAATCGGTGGTGTCTCCCTGCGTTGTCACATCACCCGCAACGCTGGTGATCTCTGTGCCGCCTGTGCGGATGGCACGAGCGTCGATCTTGGCGTTGATGTTGGGCTGGCCGAACAAATCTTCGATGATGGTGTCGACCTCTGCGGAACCGACACGGTTGGTGTCCACCACCACGTCACTAGCGCGCAGTTCGGCGCTGGCATTCTGCCGGTCGCCTGCGCTCTCCAGCTTGACGTTGCCATTCACCGCGCCGGACGCGCGGGTCAGCGCAAGGGCGGCGACATCGCCGATGTCGGAGCTGTCGATAGCCAGCGCACCGTCGATCAGGCCGTTGGCGCTGCGCAGAATGTCGCCGGTGAGGCGGGTCGCACCCACGGTGGCGTCAAGGCCGTCGATGCGGATCGTTCCGGTCTCGCCGAAGGTCGCGTCGATCGCGCCGTCCAGCGTTACCGGCTTCTCGGCCAAAGTACCTGCAGCGTCCAGCTGCCCCTTCACCTGCTCACCGCTGGCGCTGCCGCCAAAGGTCAGGGCGAGCCTCTCCACACCGCGGCCCTGCAGACTGCCGTTCGGCATCGCGAGCTGCGCCTGTACATCGAAGGGTGGCTTCTCGCCATTGACGGAGGCGGTCAGCTCCACCTCGCCGCGTCCAGCCTCGCTGATGGACGCCAGATCGCGCAGCAGGGCGCGGGCCTGCAGGGCGGCGCTCTCGCTGGAGAAATTGCCGTCGAGCGTGGTCTCGAAGCGGCGGTTGGCCACGCGCATGGCGTCAAACGTAATGCCGGTCTCGTTACGGGCGGCGCGGCCCGACAGCGTGGTCTCCCCGGCTAGCAGCTTGTCGGCAGCTTCCACCCCGAGCGCGAGATCAGTAGTGGTGCCGTCGAGACGCAGGTCGAAACCACCTGAGGCCCCATCAATTGTGCCAGTTGCCGTCAGATCAGCGCGACCGACGAGTTGTCGTTGGGCGATGGCTGCGAAGGCGGCAAGGCGGCTCGCCACGAGGTCGATGGTGCCGTTGAACGTTGCGCCGTCCAGCGTGCCGTCGGCGGTGACATCGAAACTCTCGCCATCGACCGTCATATTGGAGAGGCGCATCGGCGCATCGCCCTGCTTGGCGCCGCGTCCATCGATCACGACATTGGTGCCGAGCGCTTCCTGCAACGCGGGGTCCGGCGTAGCGATGCCGGACAGGTTGCCATTGACGCGGAACTGGATGGCGCGGTTCGCGGCATCGTTCAGATTCGTCACGGTGCCGGAGGATTCCAGCACCAAGTTCGCGACATCGAGATCATTCGCCTTCAGGCGTTCACCCGTGAGCCGGGCGGCGAAGCCGTCACGATTGGCGGCGTCGTAGACGACTTCGAGATTGCCCTTGCCGATGGAGACGCTCTCAGCACCCGGAATGGCAACGCGGTCGGTGCCGTTCGGCATGAGGTCGATATCGAGATTGAGCGCCTCCAGCGCACCGCTTGCGATGGTGCGGGCGTTGCCGGATACCTCCAGCTCACCGCCAGTGATGCGCAGGTCGCGCAGCTCCACCCCGCCCACGTCGCGCAAGATGGCGGCGACGTCGAGGCTGGTTTCGAGTCCGAAGAAGGAGCGATTGCGTTCCGGCAGGATGGACGCGATCGGTCCGTCGAGATCGGCGCGGATGAGGCGACCACCTTCGGCGGGCTGGATGTCCAGTTTGCCGGTGAGAATACGGCGCTGATCGACATTGAAGGCAAGGTCGATATCAAGATCGGAGAGCGGCCCTTCGCCCTGCACGGTGAATTGAACGGGCGGGTGCTGTTCAAGGTTGAGCAGATTGGCGACGATCCCGTCAGCCGGTTCGTTGAGGGTTACGTCGACGGCAAGTTGCTGATTTTCATTGGCGTAGGTCGCCTTCAGCGCCAACTGTCCGCCGGGACCATCCAGCCGTTCGATGGCGAGGTCTGTGTTGAGAGAGCCATCGGCTAGCGCCAGGTTGCCTGCCACGCTGGTGGTGGCAGCGAGGCCAAAAACTGGCTCGCCGAAGACGACCTCAGCGACCTCCAGCTTCTCGATGGTCACGGCGACCGGCAATTCCGGCAGCTGGAAAGGTTCAGCCTCGGCGGTGGGCAGGCTTTCGTTGGGCACTGGCGTGCGCGGCAGGTCGACCCGTGCGGCCGTCAGGCTTTCGATCTCGACGCGGCCCCGCAGCAGGGCGGAGCGGTTCCAGATCAGGCGGGGTCGCTCGATTGTCAGCCACACACCTTCGCGGTCCGCGATGGTAATGGACGCGAGGGACACATCGCTGGAGAGCGTGCCTTCCAGGCCATTCAGCGAGATGCGCATGTTTTCGGAGGACAACGTATCCTCGACGTAGCGAACGAAGGTACTCTTGTCCTCGGTCACCTCGGCGGTTTCCTCAGCGACGTTCTGAGCGAGGATAACAGGTGCTTCAGGCTCTTGAGGCGCGGTGGCCGCAGGCGGCGGGACAACGGCAGGTTCCGGCCAGCTGGCCTGTTGGCCGAAGGCCGTAAGCGTCAGCATGGCAATGGCGGCAAGGGCGGCGGTCGCAAGTGCGAAAATTGTGCGAAGACGGGCCATCAGAACGCTTGTCCTATGCCGGCGTAGAAAGCGAAGCCCGCATCGTCATCGCCGGGATCGAGCGGGATCGCGACGTCGAGGCGGATGGGGCCGAGGCCGGTGTAGTAACGCAGGCCAAGACCCACGCCGACGCGCAGGTCTTCATCGAAACCGGAGAAGGAATCCGTGCCCACCGTGCCTGCATCGACGAAGGCGACGGCTCCAAGACTATCGGTAAAGCGCTGGCGGACTTCGAAACTGCCCTCCAGCAACGAGCGGCCACCGGCGACATCGGTCCCGTTGCGGCGGAAGGGGGCCTGAATACCGATGGTCTTGAAGCCGTAACCGCGCACGGATGCGCCGCCACCGGCCAAGAACAGAAGGTCCGGCGGGGCTTCGGCGATCGGCGGGCCGAGCAGCGCGCCGATCTTGCCGCGAAAGGCGAGCACTGTGCGGTCCTTCTCGCCGAAGCCCACATAAGTGCGCCCCTCTGCGGTGAAGCGGGCTCCGGCATTGCCGAACTCTGTCTCGTAGAAGGGCTTGGCGTCGACCTCGACATAGAAGCCTCGAGTGGCATCCAGCTTATTGTCGCGATTGTCGTACAGCACCTTGCCGAGTAGGCCAAAAGTGCCGAACTGGCGGGTGCCGAAGGCATCCTCGAATTCGCCAAACTCGCCGAAGACGCCGCCTGCCAATGTGAGATTGTCGCTCACGTAATTGGTCAGTTTCGCAGAGCCACCCGCTGACGTCTCGGTGAAGGTCTCGTTGAAATCACGCTTGGCGAAGATATTGGTGGTCAGATCGGTGTCTGGCGTGAAGATGCCGGGCCTGGTGAAGGTTGCGGCGAGATTGTAGTCGAACTCTTCGGGGTCGACCGTCGCGCTCTCTCCGATGCCGCCGCCGATGCCACCGACACTTGCATCCAGCCGCAGTCGCTCCGCCTTGCCGAACAGGTTGCGGTGCAACCAGTAGGTCTCGACTCCCAATCCGTCGATGGAGGACAGCGTCGCGCCGATGCTGATGCGGCGTTTCTTGCGCTCGGCCACGGTGAGGGAGACGGGGAGCAAGCCGTTAGAGCCGAGGCTGTCGCCGAATTCAAATTTGCGGGTGGAAAAGACGCCCAACCGGTCGAGCCGTTTGCGGGCGCGTTCAATGTCGTCTGGGTCGTATTCCTGTCCGGGCTGCAGGCCGGTCATATAGGCCACGAATTGCGGGTCCATCCGGTCGGTTCCGGACACCCCTACCGCGTCGTAATAGGTGACCGGGCCGGGCGCCATGCGCAGTGTGACGTTCAATTGCTGGTCGGGATGAAGGGCTACGGCCTCCTGACCATCGACCTTGGCCAGCGCATGGCCTTGCTCTTGCCAAGCATCGACTGCCAACTTGCCAGCGTTGCGAACGATACCCGCCCGTGCCTTGCCGCCAGTCGTGAAGCCAATCTCCTTCGGCGATTTCACCTGATCGTCATGGTCCTCGGTGGGCGGGGCAGCATTCTCGATATCTGCACGACCGAAACGATAGATCGGTCCCGGCGTGACGCGTATGGTCACTTGAGAACGATCCGGCAGGGCGCGACCGGTGGAAATATCGGCAGCCTCAACGCCGTTGACCTGAATGGAAATTTCGCCGCCATAGAGGCCGTTGTTGTACATGCTGGCCAGAATGCGGCGATAGTCGCCCTTGGCACGGCTTATAAGACCGGCGGACCCGGCCACCGGCCGTTCTCGCCCAACGTAAAGGCCGGACGCGCCGCGCAGGGATGACTTGATGTCACCATCGACCTCTCCACCGTCCAGCGGTTCGAAGATGAAATTTACGTTGTAACGCTTGGGATCGATAAAGCCCGCCGTCTGGTCGTCTTCGACGGATTCACACGTCGTTCCAGGGATGCAGATCCCGAAGATCGAGGCCGACCGGGCAGGCGTCACCGTTGCTGCGGCGAGGGCAAGCGCGAGAGATCCGCTGGTCAGGAGCGATCTGAAATATGGGTCCGTCATACGGCACAAAAGCGTGGGGTTCCCGTCTGGTCTGGTGCGTCCGGCTCTCTTCGCCTTTCGCGCAAATTAAACCGGCTCCCCGACCGGTCTTGACGTGTTATGTTGCCGTCAGTTGGGACGTGCTGTTTCTTGTATGAACCATGTCGACAGACCGGTCCATTGTGATTGTCGAACCAAAGCTTGCGATCACGCCGATGTGGTAAAGTCTCTCAACGTGGTGCGTTAGCCCTTTCGAACGCTAGCACGGGACATGCCTCAATTAACGAAAACTCGTGAAAACCGTTCAAATGCCTGCTGTTTTGGTTAGAAATTGGTGAAAGTTGTGTCGGCAAAACCGTGGCGAAGGCGATGAGCATGGTGACGTTCGCCATACCGTGGTGAACGCCTTGCCAATGCTCTCGAAGTGGGTTGAGTTGGCGCGCGATGGTCGGTGACAGTGGAATGCCAGGTTGTAAGGTTGTTTTCCGCACGGTGCTGAAGGGACAGGAAAGCGGATATCGGGCATGACCAAACCGCTTCCCAAACGGCCCGACAGCGAAGCTGAGCCGCGCCATCGTGTTCCCGCATTCGGCAATGCTTTGACCAGTCGGCCTCGTCGTCCGTGGTTTCTGCGCACCAACACACAATTTTTCATTGGTCTGTTCTTGGCCATGGCTGTGCCGGCCGCGGTGTTCCTGTCGCAATCGTCACGCTTCTGGAGCGAAAAGACCTTCACGTCTTCGTTCATCCTGGCCACTATCGCAGTGGTGCTGGGTTACCAGTTCCAACGGCGACTGTTTCGTTTCCCGGATGTGAAGGCGGGTTCCCACCTCATCGCGGGCTTCACCATTTCCTTCGGCTTGGTGTTGTCGGCTGCAAGTCTGCTGCGCAGTGAGTATTCCACGGTGTTTCTGACGACCAGCTACGCGACCACCCTTATTTGGTTCGTCGTGATGGACCGTGTCCGGCGCAAGCGGCACAGTGTGAGAATGGCCATCTTGGACATTGGCAAAATTCCGGATTTCGGCTCGATACAAGGCGTTGAATTTATCCGCATTCCCCAAGTCGGACAGTATCATTCCAGGATGGGTCCGTTGATCGTCGATCTGCGTCATCCACACAACGCCGAAACGCTGGAATGGATTTCCAGAACGGTGCTGGAAGGTACCGTCGTGCTGCACACCAAACTCGCTTTCGAAAGACTGGCCGGGCGGGTTTCCATCGAACACCTGTCGGAGAACGAGTTTGGATCGCTTCTGCCGGAGCAGTTCTATCTTCGTGTGAAACCGGCGCTGGATGTCCTGCTGGCGCTTGTCCTGCTGCCGTTGTTTGCGGCCATTCTCATACCCACGGCGCTCGTGATGCTTGTCATGCAGGGTCGTCCCATTATCTATCGTCAGAAGCGGCGTGGGCTGCGGGGCGAACGGTTTACGCTGTACAAATTGCGCACCATGACGGTGCAGGACGCCAACACCGTTCGCTCGCCGGAAGAACAGATCGACGCATTGCTGACCCGCTTTAAGGACCCACGTGTGACGCGTATGGGGCGGTTTCTGCGTCGCTACCGTTTCGATGAACTGCCGCAGATCTGGAACATCCTGAAGGGTGACATGTCGTGGGTAGGCCCGCGCCCAGAGGCTGCTGTGCTGTCGGATGAGTATCAGCGTCGTATCCCGTTCTACGTCTATCGCCATGTGGTACGGCCTGGCGTGACAGGTTGGGCGCAGGTCAATTCCGGACACGTAACGGAACTAGAAGCGACCAGCGTAAAGCTCGAATACGACTTCTATTACATCAAGATGCTGTCGCCCTGGCTCGACTTTCTCGTGCTCATGCGGACGGTGAAGATCCTGGTTCGGGGACTGGAGCGTTTACTGTAACTGCTCATATCGATAGGTTGAATCTACGCTGTAGTGGCGTTCATTCGATGCGTACCGCACATCTGTTGCGCCACATATTCGCCGATCGCGAGACAGGATGTCAGACCGGGCGATTCGATACCGGCCAGAATGGTGAGCCCCGGCATGCCGTGCCGCTCGTCTCCCCAAACCGCGAAATCCGCATTCGCCTCGTCTGGACCGGATAGTTTGGGGCGAATGCCGCTGTAATCCGGCTCAAGTGCGTGGTCGGGCAGGGCTGGCCAGTAGCGGCGGATGGCGTCGTAAAAGCCTTCCGCACGGGTTGGATCGACACCGTATTCCAAGTCTTCCACCCATTCCACATCCGGTCCGAACCGGGCCTGCCCTGCCAGATCAAGCGTCAGATGTACGCCGAGGCCACCTGGCTGCGGCACGGGGTAGATGAGACGTGAGAACGGAGCCTGGCCGGATAGACGGTAATAATTGCCCTTGGCGTAGCGCAGTGGCGTTCGCCAATCATCATTGCCACCAAACGAACGGCTGAAAACCCTATCGCCCTCCAGACCCATGGAACAGACCACCTCCTTCGCAGTGATGCGCGCCGGATCATCCGGTCCGGTGTGGATGGCGAAGCCGCGGTTAAGGCGATCAATCCGTTCTACACGGGTGCGGGTGACCAGCATGGCGCCATGGGCTTCCGCCTCGCCGAGAAGAGCCGTCATCAGGCCATGGGAATCCATGATGCCTGTGGACGGTGACAGAAGTGCCGTATCGACCTGCAGATCCGGTTCCAGTTGGGCGATCTCGGTGGCGTTCAAGCGCCGCAGGTTTGTCACACCGCAGGCGTTGGCGTGAACTCGAATCTCATCGAGCTTCGCGTCCTCCCGGGCGCCATTTGCGACCACGAGTTTGCCCAGCCGCTTCGTCTCCACACCATTGGCATCGGCGAAAGCGTAGAGCATATCACGCCCCCGCACGCAGAGCTGCGCCTTTAGGGAACCCTTGGGATAATAGATGCCCGCATGGATCACCTCGGAATTGCGCGCCGACGTCTCCTGTCCATAGTGCGGGTGGCGCTCCATCAACATGACTTCGCGACCTGCGATCGCAAGCGCTCGTGCAACAGCCAGGCCCACGGCGCCGGCACCGATGACGATGGTTTCGATGTCGTGCATGGCTGGCATTTCCGACAGGTGTTGCGCTATTGGCATGTGCTGCAAAGCGGTGCTGCAGGCAAGGCTGAGCGGTGCCGCGTGTCTTTCGGCCAATGCCACGCTCGTGCTAGCCCGTCGCCATGCATGTGATGTTTGTTGTCAACGATCTGAATTATTTTGCCATCCACCGGCATGCTCTGGCACTGGCGTGGCTGGAAAAGGGCTGGCGCGTCACGTTGCTGTCGGGCGATGCGCCCTATGGCAAGCCTCACATTGATCCTCGCATCGCCTTGCGCAACCTGCCTCTGGAACGGCATCACGTCAGCCCTATGCGTGATCTCGCCTGCCTTCGGATTGTGTTGGACGCAATCCGTAAGGAAAGGCCGGACGTGGTCCACGCTTTCACGATCAAGGCGGTGCTTTTCGCTGGGCTGGCGGTGATGCTGATGCGGCGCAAACCCGCTCTGGTGCTGACCTTCGCTGGCTTGGGGAAGATCTTTGAACCCGCTCAGGCCGTCTCGCACCGGGTGTGGCGCACTATCGTCGTCAAGCTGTTGCAACGTATCGAGAGGGCCTGTTCACATTGGGCCACATTCGAAAACGAAAATGACCGAAAGCATGCGATAGAGCTTGGGTTTGTCAATGAGACACGTTCCCAGACCGTGCAGGGTGCTGGCATCGACCCGGACTTGTTCTACCCCTCGCATCATCCGCATGATGGAGAGTTGCGTATCCTCATGGCCAGTCGGCTTATCGCCACAAAGGGGGTCGACGTGTTCATCGCTGCAGCCCAACGTCTGAAGGGTAGGGCCCGTTTCACCCTGACAGGCCCCCGCGACGATGGCGATGCCGACGCGATGGACATGAAGGTGATCGAAGAGGCCGCTCGCAACCGCGTGATCGAATGGCGTGGGGCGACGCCGGTGGAGAGCATGGGGGATCTTCTTCGTGAACATGATCTGGTGGTCCTGCCGACACGGTTGCAGGAGGGGTTCCCGCGTTCGCTCCTGGAAGCGGCAGCCTGCGGCTGCGCACTGGTGGCCACCCGTCAACGTGTGATCGAACAGATTGTACAGACCGACAGAACCGGATGGCTGCTGCCCACGCCGGATGCAGACCATCTGGTGGATGCTCTGCGTGAAGCGACAGCTGATCCGCAACGTACCCGCGCGATGGGCGTCAATGCAGCCCGTCTCGTTTCGCAGATGGCCGTGGACACCCATTCGGTCGTGCGGGATATGCACGCTGTCTATGTGCGGGCTGCTGAAGGCCGCGCAATGGGATGAAGGATTGGTCGCGGGATTATTGGCCTTTGCGTATCGGTCGCGATACCGCTGCCATCATTTTGTTCTTCGTTTTCCCGACGATACACGTCATGGCAACGCGAGGTGCCGTTGCCGCAACGGGCGTTGCCTTTATCTGTATCGTGGTAATGCATGTCCTGACCAAAGGCCGGTCGTTGTGGAACGAGGAGTGGCAACTCCTCTACGCCAAACCTGTTGCCCTGTCGCTCATGGCGCTCTTGCTGTGGTGGCTCATCTCCCTCATCTGGTCGCCGGACCGCAGCTTTGCGCTGCGCGATGGATCGGGGCTCCTGCTCATGGCGCTGGCCCTGATCTACCTTCCGATACAGCTTGCCCGAACGGTGCTGTTGACCCCATCGACCATTATCGTGACCGGTGTAATCGTTTGCGCATCCCTCATGATCTGTGAGCTGCTAGGCATCACCCGTCTCTACGACCGCTTCGATCCGTCGGCTGAACTGTGGGATCTCAACAGAACCGCACTTCTGTTAACGCTGATGCTGCCTGCTATCGCGCTGACCGCCAGCAAGGGTATGTGGCGAGCCGCGACGGCTGTGCTCGCGGGCGCACTTTGCGTAGCTGGCATCCTGCTCAGCCAAGGCCAATCGGCGCAGCTTGCCCTTATCGTCGGGACAGCTGCGGCTGCGCTGGCGGCAGTGCCATTTACCCGACGATCAGCTGCTGGACGGTGTGTTGCGGCAGGTTGCATCACGGTGATGGTCGCCATGCCGGTGCTGGTGAAGGGCCTCGATACCAAACCCGCGCGTGATGCGCTGTCTAGCCTGCCATCGGCCAATGCGGAGCATCGTGTTGCGCTGTGGGCAGGTTATCAATCGGTCCTGCTGGAACGTCCGGTGGTCGGGTGGGGTGCAGGCGCTGCGCGCTATGCCGGCTTGACCGGCCAGGCAACCGAAGTCGCGATTGCGCGCGGCTATCCGCACACGGCGACAAGCCCTCATAATGCGCCATTGGAGATTTGGACCGAGCTTGGCCTGATCGGGGTCGCTCTGATGTCGTTGTTCCTGTGGTGTCTCGGGGCTGCCATCGACCGTCAGGGTGGTAGAATACGGGTAGCGTTCACGTATCTCTTTGCGGCTGCGATCACCTATAGTTTCGTCTCCAGTTCGCTCTATCAGGGGTGGTGGCTCAATTCGCTGGCGATGGCGGTTGTCGCTTGCCTCATGCTGGAAAATAGGCACAAGACGCTCTCATGATCGACGAAGCTCGCCTGCACGAAATGTTGCCGCCGCTTTGCGCGGATGCCGGACACGCCATCATGGATGTTCGGGACACAAATTTTAGCGTCGATTCCAAAGGCGATGAGTCCCCTGTCACCCTCGCCGATACCCGTGCTGAAAAGATCATACTGAAGGGACTGGCGAAGGCATTTCCTGACATACCGGTCGTTGCCGAAGAGGCTATGTCGGCAGGCCGACGGCCTGACACGTCAGGCGGCATTTTCTTTCTCGTGGACCCGCTGGACGGCACGAAGGAATTTATCGGTGGCTTTGATGATTTCACGGTCAACATCGCCTTGATCGTCGATGGCGTCCCGGTCGCGGGATGCGTCGCTGCCCCGGCTCATGGAAAACTCTGGTACGGGTCCGGCTCGCGGCTGGTGACGATGGACATCGTGCGACACGCTGAGAGTTCCGTCGTGAGCAATGAGGTCGACCTTCGGCCTGCGCGAGGTTCGGATGGCGCGCTGCGCGTCGCGGCAAGCCGTGCCCATGGCAACGCGATGACCGAAGAGTGGATCGCCTGTCTGGACAGCCCGGAACGCACGCCGGTTGGATCTTCGCTGAAATTCTGTTGGCTCGCGGAAGGGCGCTGCGATGTTTACCCTCGCTTTGCGCCCACAATGGAGTGGGATACGGCTGCCGGTGATGCGGTGTTACGGGCTGCCGGTGGCCGGGTGCTGGGGCCTGATGGCAGTCCCCTCCTGTATAACGACTGCCACCCTGCCACCCCACGGGCCTTTGAAAACCCGCATTTCGTGGCCCTGGCGCCTAAAGTGACACTTCCATTCCGGGAAGGCTTGTCGCTGCGGTAGGTGCCACGATGTTGTGGGCGCGGTCCGGAGCGACTAGGTGATGGCGGCAAGCGGGTTGGGCCGCGACCGGTAAGGGCCAGTTCATGTTTTCATCATCCTCCACCATCGGCATTATCGGTCTAGGCTATGTCGGCATGCCACTGGCCGCTGCGCTGGCAGGCAAGGGTCTTGCTGTCACTGGCTACGATATCGACGCGCGTCGTGTGGAACGTCTGCAGGGCGGGATCGATGACACGGCGGAATTGTCTGCCAACGAATTACAGCATGAGACACTGACGCTCACCACTGATGCTGATCATTTGCGTGGTCTCGATTTCATCATCGTCACCGTGCCGACACCCATCAGCCACGCTAACCGGCCCGATCTTGAACCGCTGCTGTCAGCCTGCCGCACCATCGCGCCACGGTTGCACAAGGGGCAGGTGGTGGTCTTCGAATCCACCGTCTATCCGTCTGCCACCGAGGCCGATTGTGTTCCGCTGCTGGAGGCCGGGTCTGGCCTGAAGGCCTATGATGATTTCCGTATCGGCTATTCGCCCGAGCGCATTAACCCGGGTGATGCAACGGGCAATCTGCAGAATGTGGTGAAGGTGGTCGCCGCGCAGGATGAAGAGACGCTGGATGCGGTGCAGGCGCTCTACGACATGGTGGTGGAAGCAGGCACCCACCGAGCGGCGTCGATTGCAGTCGCCGAAGCTGCGAAGGTGCTGGAAAACACCCAGCGCGACGTGAACATTGCTCTGATGAACGAGATGGCGCTGCTGTGCGACAAGCTTGGCATTCGCTCCCACGATGTCATTGAAACGGCCGCCACCAAGTGGAACTTCAACCGCTACACGCCCGGCCTCGTGGGCGGGCACTGCATCGGTGTCGATCCGTATTACCTGACGTCGAAGGCGGAGGAGGTGGGCTACAAGCCAGAGCTCATTCTCGCGGGTCGGGCGATCAACGATTCCATCCCCTATCATCTGACGCAAAAGATCGTGAAATTGCTCGCCAAGGCGGACCAGCCGGTGCGGCAGGCGCGGGTCGGTATTCTGGGGCTGAGTTTCAAGGAAAACGTGCCGGATTTCCGCAATTCCAAGGCCATCGCGATTATGGATGAGCTGAATGAGTTTGCCATTCAGCCGCTGGCCCACGATCCGTTCATGGAGAGCCTGATGGTGCGCCCGCCAGAAGCGGCATTCTCCCCTGTCGGCCTGTCAGAGATGCGCGATCTCAACTGCTGCGTCTGGGCCGTCACCCATTCCGACTACAAGCAACTCGATGGCGATGCGATCAGCGCGATGATCGTTCACGGTGGCGTCTTTATTGATGTCAAATCGCAGATCGATCCTGTGAGCCTCCGGGCCGATATTACTTATTGGTCGCTCTAGGCGCGGCCCAGCAGAATGCGGCGCAGAAAGGTGAGAACCAGCGCTGCCACGAACAGGTAAGGAAACGCCTTGGTGACCCAGACCAGTGCTGTCTGGGTGACATTCGCAATGCCCGTGTAGCCTGATAGACTTGCGGCCACGAGCAGGAAGCTGAGCAGCACGATAACGGAAGTCAGTCTGCGGATGGCCTTCATCTCGTCCTCGCGGTAGTGTGGGTCACTTGTCGGGGAGGCTAACGCCGACAGGTTAAACCTGTGCGAACTTGACATTTGGCGCACTTCGCGGTGAAAGCCTACCCAACACGGACAGGTTCTGCCCGCGATCCGCCGACCGGCCCTCTCATGTCGAGACCTGCCGGAGGTCACCACCCGCCAGCGCGATGCGCCCGCGGGTGCGATTTGCGTTTGGAATTTGAATGTCTATCGCAACGAACAGGAAAGGGCCTATCTGAGACATTCCACGACAACGCTATGTTGTCCGTGAAACCAGCAGGTGCATTGCCATGTTCGATTCCCTCCAGTCCCGTCTCTCAGGTATCTTCGACGGCCTCACCCGCCGCGGTGCACTGTCGGAGAAAGACGTTGCCTCCGCGCTGAGGGAGATTCGCCGTGCGCTGATCGAGGCCGATGTGGCGTTGGAAGTGGTACGCGAGTTCACCGAGAAGGTGCGCGAGAAAGCCGTCGGCGCATCCGTCGTGAAATCCGTCACGCCGGGCCAGATGGTGGTGAAGATCGTTCATGACGAACTCGTCGCCATGCTCGGCACCGAAGACGAGCGCATCGACCTGAACGCGCCCGCCCCCGTCGCCATCATGATGGTGGGTCTACAGGGTTCCGGTAAGACCACCACCACTGGCAAGATCGCCAAGCGCCTGACGGAGAAGGACCGTAAGAAGGTTCTGATGGCGTCGCTCGACACCCGCCGCCCGGCCGCGCAGGAGCAACTGCGTCAGTTGGGTGAGCAGACAGGCGTCGACACGCTGCCCATCGTGCCAGATCAGGAGCCGGTGGCCATCGCCAACCGCGCCGTGCAGGCGGCGAAGCTTGGCGGCTACGATGTCGTCATTCTCGATACCGCAGGCCGTACCTCTATCGACGAATCGCTGATGCAGGAGATGGCGGATATCCGCTCCGCCGCGAACCCGCATGAAATCCTGCTGGTGGCAGATTCGCTCACCGGTCAGGACGCGGTGAACCTTGCGCAGAATTTCGACAGTCGCGTCGGCATCACCGGCCTTGTGCTGACCCGTATCGATGGTGACGGGCGCGGCGGTGCGGCGCTTTCCATGCGTGCCGTCACCGGGAAACCCATCAAGCTATTGGGTGTCGGTGAGAAGATGGACGCGCTGGAGGACTTCTACCCCAAGCGCATCGCTGACCGCATTCTCGGCATGGGCGACATCGTCTCGCTCGTGGAGAAAGCATCGGAAACCATCGACGCCGAGCAGGCGCAGGCGATGGCCAAGAAGATGCAGAAGGGCCTGTTCGACATGGACGACCTGTCCCAGCAACTGGGGCAGATGTCGAAAATGGGCGGTATGGGCTCAATCATGAAAATGATGCCCGGCATCGGCAAAATGGCCAAACAGATTGAGCAGGCCGGGATCGATGACAGCGTCTTCAAGCGTCAGCAGGCGATCATTTCCTCGATGACGCGTAAGGAGCGCAAGCAGCCGAAACTGCTGAACGCCAGCCGCAAGAAGCGCATCGCTGCTGGGTCCGGTTCCTCTGTGCAGGAGGTCAATCAGCTGCTGAAAATGCACCGCCAGATGGCCGACATGATGAAGAAGATGTCTGGCAAGGGTGGCGCAGGCCTGATGGGCAAGATGGCCGGTGCGCTTGGCATGCCGATGCCCGGTGCTGGCGCCAATATGGGTGACGCTATGCGCGGAATGGGCGGCGCGGCCCCGCAAATGGATCCCAAAGCGCTGGAAGACATGGCTCGAAATATGGGTGGCGGTCTCGGCGGCGGGATGGGCGGAATGCCCAAACTTCCCGGTCTTGGTGGTGGCTCTCCTTTCGGGGGGAAAAAGAAATGAGCGCCCTTGTTCCTACGATCGAAACCGAGCGTCTGATCTTGCGGGACTGGACCGAAGAGGATGTGGATGCAGTTGCGTCGATCCTGACCGACCGGGAAGCCGCGAATTTCATCGGTGGCGTTGCGCCGTCATGGCAGCCGTTCCGCGCGGTGTGCACCTTCATTGGCCATTGGCAATTGCGGGGCTTCGGTTTCTTCGCTGTCGAGCGCAAGGATGAGGGTGATTGCATCGGCTGGGCCGGTATGTGGCGTCCTGATGGCTGGCCGGACAATGAGATCGGCTACAGCTTGTCTAAACGTGTCTGGGGCAAAGGCTATGCGACAGAGGCAGTCGAAGCGTGTTTGCGCTTTGCCTACGAATCCGTCGGCTGGACCACAGCTATCAGTCTTATCGACAAGGACAACGCGGCCTCGCAAAACGTCGCGCGCAAAATGCACGCCATTCGTGAGGAGCGCGATGTGCAGGTGACGGATTTCACAGCTGACATCTGGCGCCATCAACCGGCGGAGAAATTCCTCGCCCGCGTAACAGGGGAGGGCGCCCAATGACGCCGCAGGAAAAGCTTCTCCAGTATCGCAAGTCGATCGACAATTTCGACACGGTGCTGATTCACACGCTGGCTGAGCGGTTCCGCGTGACCAAGGCTGTCGGTCGTCTAAAGGCCGAAAACGATTTCCCGCCGTCTGATCCCAAGCGCGAAGCGCAGCAGATCGAGCGGCTGCGGGGACTGGCAAAAGACGCGGATCTCGATCCCGACTTTGCAGAAAAATTTCTCGAATTCGTCATTCGCGAAGTCATCCAACATCACAAACAGGCCCGCGGCTGACCGCTGGCATCATTCACGAAAGAAAGACCAACCATGGCTACCAAAATTCGTCTCGCCCGTGGCGGCTCCAAGAAGCGCCCTTACTATCGCATCGTCGCTGCCGATACACGCATGCCGCGTGATGGCCGTTTCATCGAGAAGCTGGGCACCTACAACCCGCTGCTGCCGAAGGATTCCGCAGAGCGCGTCACGCTGAACGCTGAGCGTATCCAGCATTGGCTGGACACCGGTGCTTTGCCGACGGACCGCGTTGCCCGCTTCCTGGACGCTGCTGGCATCCGCAAGCGCGAAGCCCGCAACAACCCCAACAAGGCCAAGCCCGGTAAGAAGGCGCAGGAACGCATCGAAGAGAAGAAGCAGAAGGAAGAGGAAGCCGCTGAAGCCGCCCGCGCTGCTGAGGAAGAAGCAAAAGCAGCTGCTGAAGCTCCCGCTGAAGAAGCACCAGCTGAAGAGGCTGCTGCTGAGTAAGTGCTGTGAACTGCTTTGTAGACACCGTAAAGCGGGGTGGCTTTGGCCACCCCGTTTGGCTTTGAGCGCCCATGAAACCGTCCGATCTCGTCCTCCTCGCCCGCATCGGCAAGCCCCATGGCATCAAGGGGGATGTGCGGGTGCATACCTTTACCGACGAGCCGGAAGGGTTTGCGGACTACGGTGCGTTGCGAAGCGTGGATGGGCAGCGGTTCAAGGTGAAGCGGCTGCTGCCGCACAACGGGGGGCTGGTGGCGAAGTTCGAGGGGGTGAATACCCGCCACGAGGCGGAAGCCGTGGTTGGGACCGAGTTGTTCATTGAACGCCATCGGCTGCCTGCGGTGGAGGATGAGGACGAGTTCTACGTTTCCGATCTCATCGGCCTCACGGCAGTGAATGTTGACGGCGCGACCATCGGCACGATTAAGGATGCGCCGGATTTCGGGGCGGGAACCGTACTCGATATCACCACTGGAAACGGCTCGCTGATGGTCGACTTCACCCGCGTCAATGTGCCCGACGTGGATTTGGAAGCGGGCCGCGTGACGGTGATCTTGCCCCGGGAGCTGATCGTGCAGAACGAGGCGTATTCCGAGTAACGGGAGGAGACGATGCCACGCCTTTTCACCGGTCTCGAAGTGCCGCTCATCGCCCACCAGCACATCACGCTGTTGCAGACAGGGCTGAAGGGTGCGCGGTGGGTCGAACCGTCTGACCTGCACATCACGCTTCGCTTCATCGGTGATGTCTCCAACGCCGATGCCGACCGGATTGTGGAGGCGCTGGACGACCGCGCACGGCGCAAGCGCTGGGCGAAACCGCGCATCGAGCCGACAGAGCTCTCGTCCTTCGGCGGTAGCAAGCCACGGTCGGTGCATGTCGCGATCCGCGAGAACGAGGGATTGACCGCGCTGCAGCGCAGCCATGAGGTCGTGATGCAGCGCGCTGGGCTAAAAGCGGAAGGTCGGCAATTTGTGCCGCACATTACGCTGGCGCGCTTCTCTGGAGATGTGACGCCGGACATGGTGGCGACGTATCTGTCGCGTGTTGGCGGTGCTAGAGTGCCTGCTTGGGAACCGGCGCGCTTCGTGCTCTATTCGGCGGGCGACTCCACCGGCGGCGGGCCTTATATGCCGGAAGAGGTGTGGTCGCTGGACTAAACTGTTCTGGGAGAGACCATGCCGCGCGACGACGACAGCCTGACCGAAGACGAAATCGCGCAGGCGCTGCTGTCGCTCACCGGCTGGGCGTTCGCGGAGGACAGGCGGTCGATCCATCGTTCCTTCCGCTTCGATAGCTTCACCCGCGCCATGGCCTTCATGATCGCCTGCGCCATCGAGGCGGAAAAGATTGATCACCATCCTGACTGGTCGAACAGCTACCGTATCGTCGATGTGAAGCTGACGAGCCATGATGCAAAGGGTGTCACCAAACGCGATATTGCGCTCGCCGCGCTGATGGACGCCTATGCTGAGAAGGAGGCGTAGCCGTGAAATTTGCACTCGCCATTGTGTTGAGCCTGTTTGCGGCTGTTGCATCCGCCCAGACGCCAGGACCGGCCAAGCCGATGGCGCAAGGTTTCGATCGCGAAGAGGAATTGGCGAAGGTCTATGACGAGTTGAAACACGCGCCCCGCGAACAGGAAGCGCGCAGGGCAGTGGGGAAACTCTGGACCATCTGGCTGATGACGCCGGATGAAGCGTCGGCTGAACTCATGAATAGGGCGATCCGGATGACCCGTTACGCCGACTACGCCACCGCGCTGGACCAGCTCTCAACGATCATCGGTCAACACCCGACCTACGCGGAGGCCTGGAACCAGCGCGCGCATGTGCATTTTCTGCGGCAGGACTGGGAGCGGTCGATTGCTGATTGCGAGAAGGTGCTAGAACTGGAGCCCAAACATCTCGGCTGCCTGACCGGCCTTGCCATCATCCACATCCGACAGACGAAACGGTTCAAGGCCGGACGCGGCGTGCTGGAGCGGGCACTGGCCATTTCGAAATTCATTCCAGAACGTCGCCTGATGGATGAGTTACCGGTGCGCTAGTTCTGTTTCACAAGCCCCTGCAGGATGCGGCGTACCAGCGGGGCAACGATCAACACGGCGGGGAAAGCGATCAGCCATGATGATAGCCACGCTGATATCCAAGCGCCCATGTCGATGGCTCGCAGCGCAAGTGCTGTTGCGACGCCGGATACGATGAAACTCATCATGCCCGATAACAGCAAGCCGAAGATGATCGGTTCCAGTCTGGCCGGGATGAAAGGCTTCATCCTCGATTGACGGCTGCGATCAGACCCACGGCCGTTCGGCTTCCAGCTTGCTTTCGAAGGCGGTGATGTTGTCGGCCTTCTCCATCGTCTGGCCGATATCATCGAGGCCGTTCAGCAAGCAATGTTTCTTGTGGGCATCTATCTCAAAAGAAATGGAGCCACCGTCTGGTCCGGTGATGGTCTGGCTGTCCAGATCAATGGTCAGTACCGCGTTCGCACCGCGCTCGGCATCGTCCATCAGCTTGTCGAGATCGGCCTGCGGAACCACGATGGGCAAAATGCCATTCTTGAAGCAGTTGTTGTAGAAAATGTCCGCGAAAGACGTGGAGATCACCGAGCGGATGCCACGGTCGAGCAGCGCCCATGGGGCGTGTTCGCGTGATGAGCCGCAGCCGAAATTGTCGCCAGCCACCAGAATTTGTGCATCGCGATACGCGGGTTTGTTGAGCACAAAATCGGGGTTCTCCGACCCGTCCTCGTTCAGCCGCATCTCGGCGAACAGGCCTTCCGACAAGCCGGTGCGCTTGATCGTCTTCAGGTAGTCCTTCGGAATGATCATGTCCGTGTCGATATTGACGATGGGCAGCGGCGCGGCAACGCCGGTGAGCTGGGTGAACTTGTCCATGAAACGGCCTCTTGCATCTGGTCGTGGCAGCGATGGCCACGCGGTTGCCGCCTTGTTACAGGAGGTGAAGCGAAGGGCCAAGCGGGATGACGCGATGAAACTCTACCGATTGCTTACGGGTGGCGATGATTCCGCCTTCTGCCACAAGGTCTCGCTCGCCCTGTCGAAAGGGTGGGAGTTGCACGGCTCTCCGACGATGACCTTTGATACCACGATTGGTAAAACGGTCTGCGCGCAGGCGGTCGTGAAGGACGTCACTGGGATAGATTACTCGCCCGATATGAAGCTGGGCGAGCAGTAGATCTTTGTTTCGCCTCAGGCGACGCGTGCCCTGATCTCGCTGCGGAATTGGGGAGGTCTCATGATCGTCGCTGACTGTGAGGCGGCGTATGCTGCTTCCTCCGGTGCCACGCAGACGCAATCTCGCCCACTCTTCTTGGCGCGGTAAAGCTGCTCGTCGGCACGGGCGAAGAGTTCAGTAAAACTCTCGTTCGGTCCAGCATGAGCGATCCCGAAGCTCGCCGTGACCATAACTTTCTGGCGGCCGATATCCATCATGTGTTCGGAGATGACGCCGCGCAGCGCTTCGGCAATTGAGGCTGCATCGGTGTCCGTGCAATCGCGCAGCAACAATGCGAATTCCTCGCCTCCTATCCGGCCTGCCAGATCTGTCTTGCGAACCGTCTTCCCCAAAATTCGGCCCACCCACCTGATGACGATGTCGCCAGCGGCATGGCCATGGGAGTCATTGATCGCCTTGAAGTGGTCGATGTCGCACAGCACCAGACTATGACCTCGACCTTCCACCGCACGACCGGGTGAGATCAGCATCTTCGCCTGCATCTCGAATGTGTGTTTGTTCAACAGGGTCGTCATGGAGTCGACCTGCGAACGCCGTTGAATGCTGGCGGTCATGTCGATGCCCAGCATGATGTAGAGAATAACGGCAGAGCCGATAGCGGATACGGTTGTAATGATGCGGAATGATGCTGCCATCATTGATGCGGTGTAACTGGCGTCTGTCAGGTCCTGATCAATCATCCCTGATGCAAGAAGTCCGACGCGCGCGAAAAACGTTGCTACGAAAAAGCCCAGAATGATGCCGGCCACCCTGTCGATAAATGGTGTATCTGGGCGGCGGTTTTCATGCCGCAAAAGGTGTGGCACCGGCAGGAAGAAAACGAAGGCGTTGATCAGATTCATCGCAATCGTGCGGATCGCCGTGTCGGGCATGACGTGGCGAAAGAGAACAAGGGAGACGATGGCAACTACGCCAAGAATTGCTATTGATCTGACCGGGATTTCTTTGCCCATACGTACGAAGTGGCCGGTGATGAACAGGCTCGAGGCGGCGAAGTAGGCGATTTGGGTCGCCCACGATGTCAGGTGGCTGTCGCCCGTCGATATGGAGAAATCGATCAGAAAAGCGACCGATCCAAACGTGTAGGAGAGAGCCCAGTATTTGGCGGGCACGTGTTCGCGTGAGTAGTGATAAATACCGATAAAACCGGCCGCCAGGATAGCGTAAGTCAACGGCTGCAAAAGCTGCAGGATTGCTTCTTCCGACATGGTCGCCCCCAAGATCAACAAAGCAGTGCGCAGAATTACGCATCGAACACTTTATCGATCCGGGGTGAGCATAGGGTTAACGGGCCGTATCCGGCCCGCCTCGCATTTTAGCGATTCAATGTCGCATTCGAAGGCCTGTAAATTGCGCGGATAGCTGCCTTACAGGCGTATCGGCGTCTATTTCGTCGGCTTTACAGTTCGCGCACGTCCACAAAGTGACCGGCAACACCTGCTGCCGCAGCCATGGCTGGCGAGACGAGATGAGTGCGGCCCTTGAAGCCCTGACGGCCCT
>JBCCRF010000001.1:0-37494 GCA_039208305.1 Pseudomonadota bacterium | reverse complement strand
GGGAAATCCGTGCTTGCCGGCAGAACCGCCTGAAGCGCGCGCCAGGCGAGCTTACCGTGGCCGATCTCACGACGACCCTGAGGGCCCACGCGCCCCGCTTCACCGACCGAATAGGGCGGGAAGTTATAGTGCAGAAGGAAGTTGGATTTGAAATTTCCGTGCAAGGCATCGATGAATTGCTCATCTTCGCCGGTGCCTAACGTGGCCACCACGATGGCCTGCGTCTCACCACGGGTGAAGAGCGCGGAACCGTGGGTGCGGGGCAGGATGCCCACTTCGGATTCGATGGCGCGCACGGTGTCGAGGTCACGACCGTCGATGCGCTTCTTCGTTTTGATGATGGAGCCGCGAACGACATTGGCCTGCACCTGCTTGAAGACACCGGAGAAGGTGGTCTTCTCCTGATCGGTGGATTCCTCTGTGAGGAACTTTTCCTTGGCCTTGGCTTTTGCCTCGTCGAGGGCCGCATAACGGTCCTGCTTGTCGGCGATCGTGTAGGCCGCTTCGATGTCGGAACCGACAAGGGCGGTGACATCTGCTTCCAGTGCGGAATTGTCCGGCACGGTATGCTCGCGCGGTTCCTTGGCGCATTTTTCCGCCAGCTGGATGACAGCGTCGAGCACGGGCTGGAATTCCTCGTGGCCGAACATCACAGCACCGAGCATGACCTCTTCGGACAGCACGTTGGCCTCCGATTCCACCATCAGCACGGCATCGTTGGTGCCGGCGACGACGAGGTCGAGATCGCTCTCGGGCATTTCGTCGATATTGGGGTTGAGGACGTATTCACCGTCGATCAGGCCGACGCGGGCGGCACCGATAGGGCCACGGAACGGCACGCCGGAGATCGTCAGCGCAGCGGAGGTCGCGATCATGGCGACGATGTCGGGATTGTTCTCCATATCGTGGGAGAGCACGGTGCAAGTGACTTGCGTGTCGTTCTTGTAGCCGTCTGCGAAAAGCGGGCGGATGGGGCGGTCGATGAGACGGCACACCAGCGTTTCGTTTTCGGACGGGCGGGCTTCGCGCTTAAAGAAGCCGCCGGGGATTTTACCGGCCGCATAGGCCTTCTCGATGTAGTTGACCGTCAGCGGGAAGAAATCGAGATGCGGCTTGGGCTGCTTCTCGGAGACCACGTTACACATGACGGTGGTCTCACCGTAGGTTACGATCACAGAGCCGTCGGCCTGGCGGGCCACATGGCCTGCTTCCAGCGTGAGGGGGCGTCCGCCCCAGTCGATTTCGACGACGTGTTTTTCAAACATAGACATATTCGTTCGTTCATCCTTCATCGCGGCCGCACGACGCCTGTCGCCGTGCTGCGTGAACCGCGTGCGACCGCCCCAGCTAATGGGCAACGGTCCGTTCGATCGTGTTCAGGAGGTTGTCTTCGCGTGGGCGGACACGGCCGTGCCGCATCCGTTCACCCGTCCGCCGGTGGCAACGCGCTGTTGCCACCACTTCGGCATCTTCGGAGGCTGCGCGCGCCTGCAGGATTGCAAGCCACCCGGCACCGCCCCGTCGTCGGATCCGCCAAGGGCAAGACAATAAGAGGCTCGTGTATAGCGCTGGACTTAACCATCCAACCGCCGGACGAGCCGCCGACAATCCTGCCCCCTGACCCAAAGGACCACTGAAACACGCGCCAGCAGAACCATTTCTGTTGGCACGGGAAGGAGATAGCACCGAATGTGTGGTGGAACAATGGTGGGGAGTGTTGTTCGCTAGAGATGAATGGCTTTTGCAAGGCGCCAGATCAGCGTCACAATCGCACCCTCCGAGCTAGCACACACACCCTCCCCACCGCTTATTGGTTGTCGTTCTAAATGACCATGTTCTTTATCTTGGCGATGCCGCCTAGAAATTCACTGGCTCGCAGAACGAAGATCGCTGTGAAAACGCTTGATGTCGCAATGATACCCGCAGCGAATGAAGCGCCCCACAATCGTTTATTGACCCAACTATCAATTCGGTAGCGGATGAATTCAGGTCGAGTTAAAGGGCGGAGTTCCTCTGCGGCCGAGCAAACGATGAAGTTTTCATCGTATTTCACATTGGCGTAAAGCTTACCTTTCCTCTTCTCATTCCACACTACAATCCCGATGGCACTTGTCGTTTGATGCAGGACAAGCGCATCGGGGGTGATAATGTCCTTTCCTACGGATTTCATTGATTAGCTCCTTCCAGCAATGCAGGCTTTCAACGTGTCTTTTCGACATTCTAGTTTTCCGCAAAATTGGTCGCGGAAGGCTGTCATTGTACATGAAAAAAAATAGACTGAGAGATCGAAGCGCTCGATTTTTGCAGAGCTCGTGTTTCGGGATAACTCTCTGTTATGCAGGAAAATTTTTTGCGGCTCGGTCTTCTTGGAACAAAAATGCGCAGCCTCAGCGAAAAATTACAGAGGAATTGATCCCAATATGACTACCGCATCTGCCAAGCATTCTGCTCTACCCGCTGACCACCCGGACAAAGACTATGGCTACAACCACAAGATGCGTGTGCTGGCGATCGCTACAGCAAATCGCACTGCCAAGCTGAAGCGGATGGTTGCAGAAAAAGCAAACTGCCCCGCTAAGCCCGCTCAGTGGATCGAAGACCTATTTGAAAAAGACAGAACCAAAATTAAGGCGCGAAAGCGCGATATGCAAAAATCTCATCAAGAAATTCTACGTAAAGTTATGGAAGATTTGCTCGGCCGAGAAGTGGATTCCGATGTATTCAATATGACGATAGATCAATTCAATAATTATATAAAAGATGGAACCGATTTTGTTAATATAAGAATGCCGCATGATGAATCAATACAACCCGGCGTTTATCTGATGCATCGTTTTTCATCAAGTTCTCAGGCCGAAATATCGACTTCTGTCGTGATACTCAAAAAGGGTGAAGAAATTCGAAAAGCGAGCTTTATGATGCGCGCATCAACGGGCGATCCGATATCAGAGTCCCATGGTGTTTGGAGCCCAAATAAAGGGGGGAGCTTTGTATATACAAGTCATTACAGCGTAACAAATCCCAAAAGAGTTCGAATTCGAACACTTATTATTGGTCACGACGACAAAAGCCTTCGATCCGGTTTTTGGTTTGGTACATTTTCTACGACTACAGTAGAGGAGTTCGATCCGATCTCAACGCCTATCGTTTTGGAAACAACAAGAATTGACGCTCGCAACGATGCAAAAATTAATGCAGCAGTGAACCGTAGAGAAATTGAAAAATTTGAAGAAGAACACGAAAAAGGCCGGGATGTTCTTGTTTATTTAACAAGCAAATGTCGGAAGGGTGACAGTTCAATAATAACGAGCAGCAGAGAGGGGCATCGCGCTCTTGGTATTTAAATGTTATTGTTTTTCTTGTCACATACCATCGGGTCAGAGCCGCCTACTGCTGACCCCGACCCAAACTAAAAAATGCTCAGCGACGGATACCCAGCGCGGTGATCAGCGTTTTGTAGCGCTCTTCGTCCTTGCGGCGGGTGTAGTCCAGCAGGGAGCGGCGCGTGGCGACCATTTTGAGAAGGCCACGGCGGGAGTGGTTGTCCTTCTTGTTGGTCTTGAAATGCTCGGTGAGGTTGTTGATCCGCTCGGTGAGGATCGCGACCTGCACTTCCGGCGAACCGGTGTCACCGTCCTTGGTGGCAAATTGCTTGACCAGTTCGGCCTTGCGCTCGGGAGTAATCGACATCGGGATGCTCCTTCAGTGTTGGAGAAAAGAGACGCCCGCGCCGGGATGTCGTCCAGCACGGGCCGCGAACGCTGCATCCTATTGGATGCAGCCGGGAAGCTATAGGCCGGGACGGGCATTTGCGCAACAGTGTTCACCCCGTTCCGCAATAGAGGGTGACAAATTTCTCATTTCGCGAAATATAACAGTCATGCACGCGACGATTCCGGCCAGGCCGCTGTGCTATGGCCGAATTTGAATGAACTGATTGGTGGGAACTGCGGTGTTCAAAGCTAAGATTTCTGCGTTCGTTATAGCGGTTTTGTTCTCCGTTTGCGGCCTCGCGCAAGCTGCCGACGCGCCCGTGCAGCAGCCGCAGGGGGAGTTGAGTTCCCCTTACTTCGACGGCTCGCCGGACCGTGGCCTGTGGTCGGTGATGATTTTCGGCGGCCAGCTGACCGAGAACGAACTCGCCGACATCATTATCCCAACTGAGGGCAGCAACTTCACCGACACGTCGTTTATCGGCGCAGCGCTGGCGAAAGAAGTCTGGCGCTGGAAGGGTTTCTCCATCGAGGCTGAAGGCGGCATTGGCTACCAGTTTGGTGATTTTCGCGGGCAGGACAATTCTGCCTTTCAGGCCTGGGGCGCGCTCTATGGCAAATATGATGCGTTTCCCTGGAACCACATCGTCCACACCTCCATCGGAGGTAGCATCGGTCTGAACTATATCTCCGACAAGACCGTATTTGAGAACAACGAGGTGCCGGGTAACGGGCGCACCAAGAATATCCTGCATTATTTCTCGCCGGAAATCGCCTTTGCTCTGCCGGACAATCTCAACCGCGAATTGGTGTTCCGCTTGCATCACCGTTCTGGTGCCAGCGGCGCCTTTGGTTGCGACGGCTGCGGTTCCAACTTTGTGACCGTAGGTTACCGTCACCGGTTCTGACGAACCGGTTTTCTTGCGCTCATCCCGGATCAAGTCCGGGACAGGCTCCGATCGACTTTGTCGCCGCTCCGTGGCGTAGGCGAGTCTTCGTTTGAACGCTGCTCCGCTTGCCAGACCGCCTAGCGGACTTGTACGCCTTGTCGCTTGATCTGATTTAGAAGCAGGTCTCCTCGAAAAAGAGACTTACCGCGTGTTGCTCTTCAGCCAGGTGTTCCACTGGCTTTTCGTGCCCTTCCACGCGTTGATGTCCACGGGGCCTTCGATACCGCGAATCTTGCCGGTGCCGGTATATTGCCAGAACGTCCAGGGGCGGCTGCCATAGATATATTTCGGCTCCGCCTTCACCGATCGCAGCCAATACTGGTAGCCGGGCAGTTCCCCGTTTGACAGGTTATCGGCGTGAAAGTCGACGGTCGTGTAGACGATCGGTTTCTGTCCGTAATGGGCCTCGATGATCTTCAGCCAGCGGCTCAGCACATCGCGCACCTTGGCCGGCTCCGGCCGGCCCTTGCAGGTGGGGGATGTGGGGTTCCACTCCACGTCCAGAATGGGCGGCAGCGAACGGTCGGATTTCGGCACGGTGCGGATGTAATTGGCGGCCTGCGCCTCCGGCGTCGCGCAGAAATAGTAGAAATGATAGGCCGAGCGCGGGATGCCGGAACGGCCCGCCTCACTCCACCACTGTGTGAATTTCGGGTCCCGGTTGTCCTTGCCTTCTGTTGCCTTAGCGAACGCGAAGGCGACCCCCTCACGCTTGATCGTGCGCCAGTTCACAGCCGGATTGTAGCGGGAAATATCGATACCGTGCACGGCAAAATCGCGCGGCTGTTTGCCTTTGATCTGCACCGGATCGTAGTCGCCATACGGTAGGTGAGATGTCGTTTTCACCCGCACCGCTTTCTCCAGGCTGTAGCTTTCCTCCGTGCAGGCGGACAGCGCGACAACGGGCACAAGGGCGAGAAGTGAAAGGCGGGACGACAGTTTCATGGCGGCACTCCGAAGACCGGATGCCACCGCGAGCAAAGGGCGCGCGAAGGGCTCGGTCGGGGATGAACGGGACGTCTCGCCACTGCATACGATCATGGTCAACAAAGCCTTAACCTGGCTGGTGTGTTTGCGATGCCTCGCACGATGTACAGCGAGTTGTAGGTGGTTTTACGGCCCTGCGAGAATGCGGTTTGTCACACCGGTTTTTTCGCTCACGCTGTCGGCCTAGCGGCCTTCGCTGCGCGAGCGCGGCGCAGCTAGCGCCGGGCGGGCTTGCCCGCCGCGCAATGCAGGCAAAGGGCCTGCATTGCTTTTCGCTCGTCCAACGATTTCCCCGGCTTGTCATCCCGGCCTTGAGCCGGGACCCAGCATGAAGCCGCGTGGAGCGCGCCATGTTCTAACTCAAGGGCGGCAAACCCGCAGCCGCACGTCCATCGTCCGTCTTCAGCGAGAAATCCTGACCCCGCCATTCATCTGCTGCCGATGTGCAGAGAAAAGCGATGGCCTGCGCAACCCATTCAGCGGGAATATGCGCTTCCCAGTCCAGCTGGCTCACAGGGTTGATGCCGGACGCCTTGATCTGCGTCTGCATCTCCGTCGCTACCGTGCCCGGCGACAGGCCGATCATGCGGATGCCGTTCTCGGCTTCCTCCTTGTCAACGCATTTGGTGAGCGACAGCACGGCGGCCTTGGTGGCGCAGTAGTGGCTCCACCCCTCCAGCGCGCCCGTGGCCGCGCCCGACGAAATGTTGATGATGGTACCACCAACATTGGCCTTCATCACGGGTATCGCGCAGCGCAAGCCGTAATAGACGCCTTTGAGATTCACATCGACGATTATGGCCCATTGCGCTGGATCGCTGTCCTCGATGCGCGCTATGGGGTCGATAAGACCGGCATTGTTCACCAGCAGATCGACCGGCCCGAACTGCTCACCCGCCATCGCGACCGCCCGCTGCAGCACGGCAGGATCCCCGACGTCTCCTGCACAGACCGCAGCCTTGCCGCCTGCCTCACCGATCTCGTCCGCCAGTTCTTGCAGCTTGCCCTCCGACCGCGCGACAAGCACAACGCCCACGCCTTGCTGCGCCAAATGCCGCGCCGTCGCCGCGCCGATCCCGGCAGACGCCCCTGTGATGACAGCGCTGCGTTGGGTGATGGTTTGGGGTTCAGTCATGGGCTGCCCTTCGGGTCAGGTGTTGTTTCACGGTCTATGTGCGCAGACTTAGCACCTACCAGCTGCACTCCAAATCAACGCCCCACGCTCTCTTCAGGCCGCTTGCTTCGACGCTCTTCGGGTCAACCGGCTGCGGCGGATGAAGGCGGCTATGAAGAGAGCTGTGAGAACGAGCACGATGGTGGGGGCAGGCGCGGCATCAAGGAAGAAGCTCGCATAGATGCCGGTGAGCATCGACACCAAGCAAACCGCGACGGCCACCACGAGCATCCACCCGAAACTGCGCACTGTCAGGAATGCGATGGCGCCCGGCGTCACCAAAAGTGCGATGGCGAGGATGAGGCCCACCGCCGACAGGGTCGCGACGATGGTGAGCGACAGGATGGCGAGCAGCCCGTAGTGGAGCCAGTTCGTGTGCAAGCCGGAGGTTTGTGCCTGCGCAGGATCGAAGGCGTGGAGCAGGAAGTCGCGCCACTTCAGCAACAGCACCGCGCACACCCCTGCGCCGATAATGCCCGCCGTCCATAAGTCAGCACCCGAGACACCCAGCATGTTGCCGAACAGGATGTGGTCGAGATGGGCGTTCGAAGGAAAGGCGACGAAGAGCACGATGCCGAGTGCGAACATGCCGGAGAAGACGACCCCCATCACCGTGTCCTCCTTCACCCGGCTGTTGGTGGCGAGATACCCGGTCAGCAGGGCGCAGGTCATGCCCGCGACGAAAGCTCCAATCAGAAGGGGGATATTGAGGATATAGGCGATGACCACGCCGGGCAGGATGGCATGGCTGACAGCATCCCCCATCAACGCCCAGCCTTTCAGAACGAGATAGCAGGACAGAAGCGCCGTCGGCGGCGCGATGAGAACCGCAATCAGAAACGCCTTTTGCATGAACGGAAACTGGAAGGGCAGCAGCCACGCATCCAAGCTCACGCTGCGTCTCCCTGTCGAGGCAGCGCCGCGCGCGCCTTGGCTTTGGCCGCCAGCAACCCGTGCTTGGGGGCGAAAATGAAGGCGAGGAGGAAGATCGACATCTGCAGCAGCACGATGATGCCACCCGTCGCGCCGTCGAGAAAGAAGCTGATATAGGCGCCGGTGAAACTGGTCGCCGCTCCCATAGCAACGGACACCATCAGCAGAAGCGGAAACCGGTCGCAGAGCAAATAGGCTGTCGCGCCCGGCGTCACCACCATGGCGACGACAAGAAATGCCCCCACCGTCTGCATCGCTGCGACCACGCAGGCTGACAGCAACACGAAGAAGACGGCTTTCAAGATATCGGGGCGCAGGCCGATGGAGCGGGCGTGGTTCTCATCAAAAAACGCAACCAACATGTCCTTCCATTTCGCGATCAGGATTGCCAGCGAGACGGTCGCGATGATGACCAGCTGCAACGTGTCCGAAGGCGTGATGGCCAGGATGTTGCCCATGGTGATGGTCTGCACAGAGACCGACGTGGGATTGATCGACACCATGAACAGGCCAAGGCCGAAAAAGGACGTGAAGATGATACCGATGATGACATCGACCTTCAGACCGGAGCGGCCGGTGAGAAACAGCATGGCGCCGGCCGCGAGACCACCTGCCAGAAATGCGCCGAAGGCAAATGGCAAGCCGAGCAGATAGGCACCGGCCACCCCCGGCACCACCGAATGGGCCAGCGCGTCGCCGATGAGCGACCAGCCCTTGAGCATCAGATAGGCCGAAAGAAAGGCGCAGACCGCACCTACCAGCGCCGACACCCACATGGCGTTGATCATGTAGGCGTAGCCGAAGGGCTCCAGCACGACGCTCACCGCCTCTCCTCGCCGTCCGCCGCCCCGTCTTGCTCGCCATAGACGACGAAGGGGCGCTCATCATCGGTGATGATGCGCAATTCGCGGGCGTCATCATCGTCATGCAATTCCGCACCGCCGAGGGTAAAATGGCGCAGCACGCCGCCAAAGGCGAGCTCGAGATTGTCGTGGGTGAAGGTCTCTTCCGTAGCGCCATGGGCGATGACGGTGCCTTTGACGAGGATAGTGCGGTCGCAGAATTCCGGCACGGACCCGAGATTATGGGTGGCAACCAGCATGACGCGCCCCTCGTCGCGCAACTCGCTCAGAAGCGCGATGATCTGGTCTTCGGTTTTCACATCAACGCCGGTAAATGGCTCGTCCAGCAGGATCACCTGCCCCTCCTGAGCAAGCGCGCGCGCGAGAAACACCCGTTTGCGCTGACCGCCCGACAGTTCGCCAATCTGCCGTTCGCGAAAGTCGCTCATGCCGACCCGTGCCAGCGCATCGTCCACGGCAGCATGGTCTTTGGAGGAGGCACGACGCAGAAAACCCATGTGGCCGTAGCGACCCATCATCACCACGTCTTCCACCAGCACTGGAAAGGCCCAGTCGACCTCTTCGGCTTGGGGAACGTAAGCGACGAGATTGTCGCGCAACGCCTCGCGTACAGTCTTTCCCAGCAACCGGATTTCTCCGGAGGCGGCAGGGACAAACCCCATGATGGCCTTGAACAGCGTCGACTTGCCGGCGCCGTTCACACCCACCAGAGCAGTGATGGTGCCGCGGGGAATCGCGAAGCTCGCATCGCGCAACGCTGTGTGGCCGTTGCGGTAGGTGACCGTGACGCCGGTCGCCTCGATGCCTGACGTCGCGCTCACCGTGCGGCCAGACCTTCAGCGACGGTCGTTGCGGTGACGCGCAAAAGATCGAGGAACGTGGGCACAGGTCCGTCGGCCTCGCTCAGCGAATCCACGTAGAGCACGCCGCCGTATCGCGCGCCGGTCTCCCGTGCCACCTGTTCGGCAGGATCGGTGTTTACCGTGCTTTCGCAGAAGACGACGGGAATGGTGTTGTCCTTCACCGCATCGATCACCCGCCGCACCTGCTGTGGCGTGCCCACGGCGTCGGCGTTCATCGGCCAGAGATAGAGTTCCTTCAGGCCAAAATCACGCGCGAGGTAGCTGAAGGCGCCCTCGCAGGTGACCAGCCAGCGCTGTTCCTCCGGGATGGCTGCAATGCGATTGCGCAACGGCGCGATGGTTGCAGTGATTTTCGCCTTATAGGCCTCGGCATTGGCCGCGTAGATCTCGGCATTGTCCGGATCCTGTTTCGCGAACGCATCTCGGATATTGTCGACATAGACGAGCGCGGCCTCCGGACCGATCCAGGCGTGGGGGTTTGTCTTACCCTCATAAGCCCCATCCGCGATGGCGATGGGCGCGATGCCTTCGCTCACCGTGACGGACGGGATATCACCCAGATTGGCGAGAAACTGCTCGAACCACAGTTCTAGATTAAGCCCGTTCCACAGGATGAGGTCAGCATCCGAGGCGCGCACCAGATCGCCGGGCGTCGGGGAGTAGCCGTGAATTTCAGCTCCCGGTTTGGTGACGGACACGACGTCTGCCGCCTCGCCCGCCACGTTCTGCGCCATGTCGGCGATGACGGTGAAGGTGGTCACGACCTTCATCCTGTCAGCGGCGCTGGCGACCGTCGCTGCGCCACTGCCCGCTGCAATCAAAAGGCAGACGGCGACACACCGTGTCACTGAAGCGAAAATCGAAGTCATGGACATGGGGAGGTAACCTCTTGTTGCGAACGATTTGCAACATTGAGCCTGTTGCGAATGGTTTGCAAGTAGCTCGACCTGCGCTCTACCGCCACGCCTGACCTGACCGATGTCTCGCCTCTGGGCAGTCGCAGGCGCATGGATATTCGTGAACCCTTTGTTCAGCATGGCTAATTAATCTGCCGCGCGATGACGACGAGAGAGTTACGCCATATGTTGGCTGAACGAAATGACACGCTAGGCGCTCACACGCGATGCGCGGAACAGGCCCATGCCGTCACCAGCATGTTCCAGAACTCTGACATCGGCGTTGGGGTTTTCGACGAGAACCTGTTGCTGATCTCCTCCAACGCCGCCTATCGGCAGTATCGCAATCTGCGCGATGAGCAGGCGGTGCCCGGCACATCCTTGCGCGATATCATCGTCGCGACCCTGTCCAACAGATCCGTTCCCGAACAAACGATCGCAGCCATCATCGCGACCGATCTGGCGCGCCTCGCCTCACAGACCACCGATCGGATAGACTTCGATACCGGCGTTGGCGAATTCGCCCGCATCACCCGTGACACGCGTCCCAACGGTATGGTGGTTGAAACCATCGAAATGCCCACACGGGAAAAGCCGCAGGCAACCGATGGGTTTTCAGGCTCCCACGGCACCAGCGGCATCAGCCAGCGCAAACTGACAGCGGCGCTTGAAAACCTGCCGGACGGGTTCGCGGTCTTTGACCCCGATGGAACGCTGGTCGCCTTCAACCAGCGCTATCTGGAAATGACGCCTCATGTGGCCTCAAAGATCCGCGTGGGCATGCATCATGAGGATATCATCCGCGCCGTCTTCCGGTCAGGAGCGGTGCAGCTTGATCATTTCAACGAGGAAGAATTCGTCGACTTCGCCACCCGCGAACGGATGAACCCGGGTGAGCCGACCCTCGACCAGTTGAAGGATGGGCGGTTCATTCGTTTTGCCGCGCGCCAACTGTCCGACAAAAGCACGATCTTTACGCTCACCGATGTAACGGAAGTGAAGGTGCAGGAAGCGCGCGCGACTGCAAGCGATTCCGCGCTGAAACTGCGCACCCGCCAGATGCGGGCATCGCTGGAGGCCATGGACACCGGCATCATCATGTTCGACGCCGACAGCTGCATGATCGCCGCCAACACCGCTTATCGCAAACTGTTCGGCTTCCCAAAGGAATTGGTGAAGCCCGGCGTGCCGCGCCACATTCTGATCCAAGCCGCAGACGAGATGGGTCTGTTCGACAAGGCCCACAAGCACGACAACGATGACAGCTACCAACGCAGCCTGGAGTTTAGTGAGGCCGGCGACTTCCGCTACCACATGGCGGACGGGCGCATTGTGTCGCTGCGCATGACACCGATGGATCAGGGCGGTTCCATCCTGCTCGTCACCGATATTACTCAGCAGTTGAAGGCGAGCGCCGCGCTGGAGCGCAGCAACAGATTGCTGGAACGCTCCAACGCCGAGTTGCAGAATTTTGCCTATATCGCCTCGCACGATCTACAGGAGCCGCTGCGCAAGATTGAGGCCTTCGGCGACCGGCTGCTCAAGAAGCATGGTGATCAACTGCCGGAAGGCGGGCAGCACTATCTCGACCGCATCAACGATGCGGCGGGGCGGATGCGCCAGCTCATCAACGATCTGCTGTCCTTCTCCCGCGTGTCGTCAAAGGAGCGGAAACTGGAAGCTGTCGATCTGACGCAGATCGCACAGGGCGTCGTTAGCGATCTTCAAGTGCGCATCGAGGAAACGGGAGCCTGCATCGAGATTGTTGACCTGCCCACCATCGAGGGCGACCCGACCCAAATGCGGCAGTTGATGCAGAACCTGATCAGCAACGCCATGAAGTTCGTCCGCGAGGATGTCACGCCGACCATTTCCCTATCGGCCTCCCACGACACCGGAACGGATGACAACGGCCTTCCCCTTCGAACCTGTCAACTCGTCTTCAGCGACAATGGCATCGGCTTCGAGAACCGGTTTGCCGAACAGATTTTCACGATCTTCCAGCGTCTGCACGGGCGCTCGGAATACGCAGGCACGGGCATCGGCCTGTCCACCTGCCGCAAGATCGTCGAGCGCCACAACGGAACCATTTCAGCGCAGGGCGTACCGGGCGAAGGCGCGACCTTCACCGTGACCCTGCCGCTCACACAGCCGAACGAGGAGGACTGATCCATGTCCCGTTCCACACCTATCTCCATTCTTGTTGCAGATGATGATGCCGATGACCGGTTGATGATCGCGGAAGCCTTTGAAGAGGCCATGCTGAAAAACCCGGTCAATTTCGTGAAGGACGGTATCGAGCTGCTGGAATATCTGCGCCATGAAGGCGCCTATGGCGATGCGGACAAATATCCCATGCCGGGCATCATCCTGCTCGATCTCAACATGCCGCGCATGGACGGGCGCACCGCGCTGGAGGAAATCCGAAAGGACCCCGTTCTGAAACGCATCCCCATCGTCGTGCTCACCACATCGCAGGCCGAGGAAGACATTCTGCGCACCTACGATCTGGGCGTGAATTCCTTCATCACGAAACCTGTGACCTTCGATGGTCTCGTGCAGGTGGTTCAGGTTCTGAACCGCTACTGGATCGAGATCGTGGCGCTTCCTGAAGTGGCCTGATTGCTGCCCGTTGTTGAGAGGCCGTCCGCAGGGGGCAGGGCGGACTATCGACAGGGCGCACAGTTTTCCCAGGGCGGAGGGAACAGACAATGGCAGTGATCGAGATACTGATACTGGACGATGATCCAGACGATGTGTTCCTGGTGGTGGACACGTTGGACGATGTCGTTGGCACGACCTATGTGCATCACAGTTGCAGTACGGTGTCGGAAGCGCTGCAGTGTCTTGCTGAACAATCGATCGACCTCGTGATCTGCGACTACCGTCTCGGCGCGGAAACCGGAACGCAATTCATCGCCGATCTGCCGAACCACGGCTACGATCTGCCCACCATCCTTCTGACCGGCATGGCTGACAATGAAGCCGACCGGCTGGCGCTGGAGGCCGGGGCATCTGACTTCATCTCCAAAGTCGAGCTGTCGCCCTCATTGCTGGACCGCACGATCCGCTACGCCATCGCCAATCGGCGTCGGCAGGCCCTGCTATCATCGGTGGTGGACAGCGTGTCGGCTGCGATCTGTGTGGCGGATAGCGATGCCAACCCCGTGATCTGGAACACCCGCTTCGAAGAACTCGCATTGCGCCACGATGCTGACGGTGGGCGCGATACCGCGATCACTGGACTGATGCGATCAGCGCTTGAAGATCGATTGCCGCGCAAGATCGATGGGAAGGTCTGTGATACGGCCGTGACCCGACTGAACGATGGCCGCATGGTTGTCACCATGCACGATGTCAGTGCGCATGCCCTTGCGCTGGAAGAGCGGGAGCGGGCGGTGGAGCGCGCCGATCACATGGCGATGCATTGCAGCCTGACAGGGCTGCCCAATCGGGCCGCGCTGACCAACCGGCTGGAACATGCGGTGGCAAAAGCGGATGTGGGCCGTTCGACATTTACAGCCGTCGTAATCGATATCGACCGATTCAAAGAGATCAATGACGTGCACGGCCATCAGGCTGGCGACCATCTGTTGCAGGAATACTCCCACCGTATGAATCGCTGCTGCACCGACAAAGATTATCTTGGGCGCATGGGTGGTGATGAATTCGTCGTCGTTTCGGAAAGCGAAGACCACGGCGAAGCGCTGATCGAACGGTTGATCGATGCGTTTTCCGAACCTTACCACATCGATGGACGTCCGGTTGTGATGACCGCCAGTATCGGGCTCGCGGACTACCCTGAACACGGCAGCAATGTCGGAGATATTCTATCCAATGCGGACACTGCCATGTTCCGCTCCAAGGCCAATGGCCGCGTGCCATTCCTGCGCTACAATTCCGAGATTGACCAGCAGACGCGCTATCGCCGCAAGCTTCTGGTTGCGCTGAAAGATGCTGTCGAGGCGGATGCGATCGATGCCCATTTCCAGCCGCAAGTCTGCGCCCGTAGCGGCACACTGCGCGGGTTCGAAGTGCTGGCCCGCTGGCACGATGCGACACGTGGCCATGTACCGCCTTTCGAGTTCATCACGCTGGCGGAGGAAAACGGTTTCATCGACCGGATCGGCCATGCCGTGCTGCGTAAGGCGTGCCGGGAGGCGGCGTCCTGGCCCGATGATCTGATGCTTTGTGTCAACATTTCTGCAGCGCAGATTGCCGATCCTGGTTTTGCCCGCATTGTGCACTCCATTTTGTTGGAAACCGGTCTGCCGCCGACGCGGCTGGAACTGGAGGTCACCGAGACCGTTCTGATCGATGATTTCGACAAGGCGCTGTTCGTGTTGCGTAGCCTGAAGGACCTTGGGGTATCGCTCGCCATTGACGATTTTGGCACCGGCTTCTCGTCGCTCACAACGCTCGCTGCGTTCCCATTCGACCGGTTGAAGATCGACCGCTCCTTCGTTGCTGGGCTCGACACTGATGAGCGGCTGTCAACTGTTGTGCGCGCTTGCATCAGCCTGGCGAAAAGCCTCGATCTGGAGGTCATCGCCGAAGGGGTCGAAACCTTGGCCCAGGCTGAAACGCTCGCCGCGCTCCATTGCGATCAGTTTCAGGGTTACCTGTACGGACGCCCGCTGGATGCGTCTGCAACAAGGGCCCTGATCCCCGGCTTCGACGGTCATGCGATCGCTGCGGAAGCGGAGCGTGAACGCGTGGCGCAAATCGTACCAGAATCCGCTTGCGCCAGCCATTGATGATGGCACTGTTCGTATCGATGGGGAGGCCGGTGAACCGACGCGATGACGAGCCGAACAACAGCTGCCACAGCCGCAACGCCTGACCGCACGTCCTATGACGTGGTGATTATCGGTGGAGGCATCATGGGCGCTTCCACCGCGTGGTTTCTGACCGATAATCCCGATTTCGACGGCAGCGTCCTCGTCGTAGAGCGCGACCCGACCTATGCGTTTGCGTCCACCACGCATACCAATTCCTGCATGCGCCAGCAGTTCTCAACCGAACTGAACGTGCGCATTTCCCAGTTTGCTGCCGATTTTGTGAAGAACATTCGCGCCCATATGGGTGGTGACGAGCGGGTGCCGGAGCTCGCCATCCACTCCTTTGGCTACATGTATCTCGCCGATAACGAAGCTTTTGCCGACGTCCTGCGGGCTAATCAGACCGTGCAACGGGCAGCTGGTGCTGCAACGCAGCTGATGAGC
Source organism: Pseudomonadota bacterium (assembly GCA_039208305.1). GTDB lineage: Bacteria > Pseudomonadota > Alphaproteobacteria > Rhizobiales > Rhizobiaceae > Pseudahrensia. The sequence continues at coordinate 21,890 of JBCCRF010000001.1, read as the reverse complement.
GCAGATGAGATCAGGGCGGCTTATCCGTTCTACAATGTCGATGATGTTCTGCTGGGCTCCATCAATCTGGTGGACGAAGGCTACTGGGATGGCGCGACGGTGTTCGACTGGTGGCGGCGGCAATCGCGGGAACGCGGCGTGGAATATATCAGCGGCGAAGTGGTCGCCATGACCAAGAACGCAAACGACACAGCGATCGAGAGCATCACGCTTTCATCCGGGGAAGTGATCGCCTGCGGTCAGGTGGTCAACGCTTCCGGCCCGCGCGCAGCGCGTACGGCAAAGATGGCAGGCATCGATGTGCCGGTCGAACCGCGTAAGCGCTTCTCCTGGGTCTTCAAGGCCGACAAGCCGCTGGACCGCGATCTTCCGCTGACCATCGATCCGTCGGGCGTGCATGTTCGTGAGAACGGCGGCGGCACCTATCAGTGCGGCGCGCATAGCGATATCGATCCGGCAGTGGCTTATGATGATTTCGCCATGGATCACGAGATCTGGGAGAGCCATGTCTGGCCCGTGCTGGCAACGCGTATTCCGCAATTCGAGGCCATCAAAGTGCAGGCGGAATGGGTGGGCCATTACGCCATGAACACGCTGGATCAGAACGCAATCACCGGACCACACCCGCAGACTGCGAACTTCATCTTCCTCAACGGGTTTTCCGGCCACGGTCTGCAGCAGTCACCCGCTATGGGACGCGGCACGGCGGAGTGGATTACCCATGGTGAATATCGCTCGCTGGACCTGACGCCGTTCCACTATGATCGGATCATCGCGAACCGGCCCATCATCGAAAAGGCAGTCATCTGATGAAACGTATCGTCCTCACCGGCGCCGCCGGCCGCCTCGGCTCCTACCTGCGCGAGCCGCTGACGAGACTGGCCGACGAGTTGATCTCCACCGACATCGTTGATGATATCGGGAAGCTCTACGAGGGCGAGCGTTACGTGAAGGGCGACCTTGCCTCGCTGGACGACATGATGGCCGTGCTGGAAGGGGCGGACATGGTGGTGCATTTCGGTGCCATTGCGGACGAAGCGCCTTTTGAAGACTTGCTCGGCCCGAATTTTGTCGGCGCTTATAACATCTGGGAAGCGGCCCACCGGCAGGGCCTGCGCCGGGTGGTCTATGCCTCTTCCATCCATGCGGTGGGCATGTATCCAAAGAACGAGTTCATCGACACGAGGGTCGCCCATCGACCGGACACTTTCTACGGCCTCGCCAAATGTTTCGCGGAAGATCTGGGCTCCATGTATTGGGACAAGCGCGGGCTGGAGAGCGTCCACATGCGCATTCTGTCATGCGCGCAGGTGAACAATGCCCGCGCGCTCGGCTCGTGGTTGTCCTATGACGACCTCATCCAGTTGGTAACCCGGTGTATCGAAACGCCGGTGACCGGATTCTCCGTCATCTACGGTGTCTCAAACAATGACCGCGCCCCGGTGGACAATGCGCAGGCCAGTTTCCTCGGCTACCGCCCGAAGGACAATGCGGAGCAATTTGCTGAAGAAGTGCTCGCCAACGAGCCGCCCATGGAGCCGCAAGACCCCGGCCACATGTGCCACGGCGGTCCCTTCGCGTCGGTTGAATTGGGCAACAGTGGCGTCGCGTCCATGAACATCGTGGACGACACGAAAAAGACCTAACTCTCCTTCGCAGGAACCCGTTCCACTGGTCCACCAGCCTCTTCCCATGTCGAAAAGCCGTCCTTCAGATGGGCCGCATCGAAGCCCATCGCGTTCAGTGTCTTCACGGTCAGCGCAGAGCGCCAGCCGGAGGCGCAGTGGAAGATAAAGCGCTTGTCTTCGGCGAAGATCGGCTTGTGATAGGGGCTGTCGGGATCAACCCAGAATTCCACCATGCCGCGCGGGCAATGGAATGAGCCGGGGATGAAGCCGGAGCGCTGCCGCTCCCGCACATCGCGCAGATCGACGAAGACGATATTGTCGTCATCGACTAATCCGATCGCGTCGACAGTTTCCACCTCTTCGATAGCAGCGCGGGCGGCGGCCACCATTTCAGCGGCGGAGGTTTTCAGCGGTTTCATGCGGCTGCCCTCATCCACTCATCCAGTGTGGCGATGCGCTCCGCGCCCATGCGGATGCCCAGTTTGGTGCGCCGCCAGCAGACGTCGTCAGCCGTGATCGCCCACTCGTGTTCGCGCAGATAGTTTACCTCACGCTCCGTCAGCGTTGCGCCGAAGTCGCGCCCCATATCGGCCTGTGATGAGACGCCATTCAGAAGCGTCCAGACGCTGGTGCCGTAGGCGCGGGCGAGGCGTTTGGCGTGGCGATCTTCCATCCAGGGTTGGGCGGACTTCACCTTCGCGACAAGGTCGTCGAAGGCGCGCACTTCGAAATCTCCGCCCGGCAGCGATGCGCCTGCTGTCCAAGGCTTGCCCTTCGCGCCGATCTTTTCCTCGATCTCGTCCAGCATGCTTTCCGCCAGTTTGCGGAAGGTGGTGATCTTGCCGCCGAAGATGTTGACCACGGGCGCCGTCTCGCCATCGCCTTCGGCCTTCAACACGTAGTCGCGGGTCGCCTCCTGTGCGGCGGTCGCGCCATCATCGTAGAGCGGGCGGACGCCGGAATAGGTCCACACGATTTCGTCCTCGATCACCGGTTTTTTGAAATACTCGCTCGCTGCCTCGCAGAGATAAGACGTCTCTTCCGGCGTGATCGCCACGTCTGACGGATCGCCGTCATAGTCGCGGTCGGTGGTGCCGATCAGCGTGTAATCCTGCTCATAGGGCAGTGCGAAGATGATGCGCTCGTCCGCGTTCTGGAAAATGTAGGCTCGGTCGTGGTCATGCAGTTTCGGCACGACGATATGGCTGCCCTGTACGAGGCGCACGTTCTTCGCATCGTTTCGGCCAAGTGCCTTGCCCAGCACCTTGTCGACCCATGGCCCAGCGGCGTTCACGATGAGGCGGGCGTGTCGTGTCTTTTCCGCACCGGTGAGATTGTTGCGGGTGACGATCTCCCAGATCGACTGCCCTTCCTGTTCCACCCGCCGCGCGGAGATGACCTCGGTACGGGTCTCGACACTGGCCCCCTGCTTCACGGCATCCACCGCATTCAGAACCACGAGACGGGCATCGTTCACCCAGCAGTCCGAATACTCAAAGCCTTTAGTGAAATCATCTTTCAGCGGTGTCCCGACTGCGTGTGTCCTCAGGTCCAGCGTCTTGGTCCCGTCGAGCAATTCACGCTTGCCAAGTGAGTCATAAAGAAACAGCCCGATCCGCAGCAGCCAGCTGGGTCGCAAGCCCTTGTGGTGGGGCAGGACGAACCGCATGGGCCAGATGATGTGCGGCGCGGCGCACAGCAGAACCTCACGCTCCCCCAAGGCCTCGCGCACAAGGCGGAACTCGTAATGCTCCAGATAGCGCAAGCCCCCATGGATGAGCTTGGATGACCATGACGACGTGCCGGACGCCAGATCGTTCATCTCCGCCAGCGCAACCTTGTAACCACGCCCTGCCGCATCGCGAGCGATACCGCAGCCATTGATACCACCACCGATGACGAAAACGTCGAGAAGATCGGACACGGGAGACTTTCCTGACATCTGCACTCGCTCCTATGTCGCAAGAGCGGTGCCGTCGGTCAAACGGACGGATCGCCTCGCGTTTCAAATCAGGTTTGAACCGCTCTAATCCGATCGTCTCGGCGTAGGGCCGGTGTAGTGGACGGCGTTTTCCGGCGCGACATCGGTCTCGTCATAAACACCGATGAAAATGCCCACCGAGTCCGATCCTGTTCGCCGTGCCAGGATATTGTTCTCAGACATGGTCGTGCGCTGCGCCATGCGGCGGCTCCACTTTGCCAGATGATCGTACATCTGCGCGATCACGTCGACATGGTCCGCACTGCGGCCGAGATCGTGAAACTCAGCCTTGTCGTTTTCGAGATCGAACAGGATGGGCGGGAACGATCCAGCCTCATCACCACCCTCCGCATGAATGAGCTTCCAACGCCCATTGCAGACCATGAAGAGACGCGCGTCGCGCGGGGCAACACCAAGATTTTCCGCCATCCCGCTTGTCGAGTAATCGTATTCGCTGACGGCAACGTCGCGCCACACCTCAGGCTCTCGGCCATGCAGAAACGGCATGAGCGACCGGCCCTCGATGATGTGATCCGGCACGTCTCCTCCCGCGAACTCGATGAAAGTCGCCGCAAGATCAATCCCCTCCACCAGGGCATCACAGGTGGTGCCGCGCGTCACATCTGCTGCGGCGGATGGATCGTAGATGATGAGCGGCACCTTCACGGATTGCGCGTGAAAGAGATCTTTCTCTCCGAGCCAGTGGTCGCCGAGATAGTCGCCATGGTCTGATGTGATGACGATCATCGTATCGTCCATGCGACCCGTCCGTTCGAGATGATCGAACAGCACGCCCATCTGGTCATCGCACTGCCTGATCAGACCCATATAGGCCGGCAGCACCGCTTCACGCACCTCGTCGCGTTGAAAGGCTTGCCCGATGCGGTTGGCCATGAATTGCGCGATGACGGGATGCGGGTCGACCCGCTCCGCATCATGGCGGATCGGCTCTGGAACATGCCCTCTATACATATCGTGATAGGGGGCGGGCACGATGTAGGGCCAATGGGGTTTGATATAGGAGGCGTGGCACAGCCATGGCTCGTCATTGCCCTCACGACTGTCGATGAAGGCAATGACCTCGCGTGTCAGCCACGGTGTCTCGCTGTCCCGTTCGTCGATATTGGCCGCCCTGTTGGCGTGTTTCATGAACCAGCCCGACGCTATATCACCGCCATCATCGACACCGGCATTGGCGAAATCGTGCCAGGGGTTGTCGCCTGGATAACCGCGCTGCTTCAGATACTCGTTATAGGGCGAGCGTTTGGAATCGTAGAACCCGTCCGGTCCTTGCGCCCAGAGACCGTCATCCCGCGCCCAGATATCGAAGCCGCATTCCGCCACACGCGCGCCGATTCTGCTGTCGGGTGACAGGCCAAGCCGCGCCATGCCTTCGTGATCCGCTTTCATGTGGGTTTTGCCCACAAGCCATGATGACATGCCAAACCGACGCAGGTGATCGCCGATGGTCTGCTCGCCCACCTTGAGCGGAAAGTTGTTCCCCTGCGCACCGTGGGACGACACGTACCGCCCGGTGTAAAAACTCATCCGCGATGCGCCACAGACCGGTGATTGCACATAGGCGTTGCGAAACCGCACTCCCTTCGCGGCAATCGCATCAATGTTAGGTGTGGTCAGCGGCAGGTCGAGATGACGGTTTTCCCGTGCATCACCAAAAGCGCAGGACAGATAGTCGAACCGCAACTGGTCGAACATGATGAACAGGATGTTGGGCACGATCGTCCGCCTGCACGTAAGGCTGCACTGAAGGAAGACCATGCCACAGACATCGCGATGATCGAAATGGCCTGATGCCCGACACAGCGTGGCGAAAGGTGGTAGCCGCGCCGCCTAAAATCGACCGCTTAGTCATGGGGCGACATGGCTGAGAGGCGCAAGTGACACGACTACCATCTTTAGGCATAGCTACGGTGCGGCGTTTTGGCCATCGGGCAACCGCCCGAAAACGATTGAATACGACGATTAATCTCCAAGCGTTGCCTTAAAGCCGACAATGACGCTGCACTCCGGCACTTCTGTCAGACTGCTGCAAAGGCTGGATAGGCTCAGCATCGATGTGGTGCTGACGAACCGAGCGCTTGACAGTGTGGAGCGCTTTTACGCCATCACGGTGGAGCGTAAATTCGCCAGCCCGTTGATCCATCATCTATTCGCTGCACTCGTTTGCGCAAGGGCTTCCTACCGAAGCCCCCGCTCCGGTTGAAGTTGGCTCCGCTCCGGTGGCACAATATCTGTGGGGTGTAGGGAGCATCCAGGGAAGGAATTGCGTTGTGAGAGTCTGGTGTCGTCTCAGACAGTTGCTGATCGCCTTTGCCACTGTGATGACCTGTCAGAGTTCAGCTTTCGCCACTCAGCCTGCTGATGATGGTGCATTCCGTGGGGCGCAATGGGTGATGGCCTCGGCTGCCGCCCGTGCGGTGGCCAAGGTTGGCGCGCGCGCCGCCATCACCGATCCGCAGCTCGCTGAACTGGTTCGTGATCGGCAAAATCTCGACGTGGAGATCGACAAGCTTCGCAAGGCTTGGCTTGTGGCCGTAAAGAATGGCGAGGACGGGCAGGACACGCTGCGGCAGGCGCTTGATGATGCCGTAGCGCAGGCAACGTCTCTGTCAGCGCAGATCACGCGCCGCTTTCCCACCTATGACGAAATCGCCAATCCAAGACCGCGCTCAATTGCAGATGTGCGTTCCGATCTTGCCGAGGACGAGGCGCTGCTTGCGACGCTCACCGCATCGGGCACGGTCTACGTGTGGGTGATTACACGCGAGGACACCCGCTGGAACCGGGTGCCCCTAAGCGCAGAGGATCTGGCTGCAAAAGTCTCCGCCATTCGCCGCACGGTCGGCGGCGCAAACGAAGTGCGCGGGGCGGATTCTCTCGATGATGACTCTGATCGGGCCGCAACAGATGAGTTCGCCAGACTAGAGGCTTTCGATGTGTACGAGGCGCTTCTGGCCCCCTTCGCGCCCATATTGTCTAACGTCGATCACCTCTATGCGGTGGTGGATGGTTCACTGGCGAGCCTGCCCTTCTCGCTGCTTCTCACGCAGGCACCTGCCGAAGGTGTCACCGATCGCACACCCCTGCGCGAGGCGCCTTTTCTGCTGCACCAGATGGCGGTGACAACGCTGCCCTCGATCACCAGTCTGTCGACGGTGCGGGGGTTGGCCAACTCGCAAACGAGCGCGGCAACTGCCGGTTTTATTGGCTTCGGTGATCCGCTGTTCGCGGGTGTCGATGCGGAACCGTCACAATCAGAAACGCAGGTGGCCTCGCTCGACGTCAACAGTGCGTTTCGCAGCGGTGGGGCAGATGCGATCCGCTCTTTGGCTCAACTACCCGGCACCCGACGCGAACTGAACGATATCGCAAACGTCTTCGGCCCCAACAGCAGCAGCATCACGCTGGGTGCGGATGCCAGCGAAACCGCGGTGAAGGAAGCGCCGCTGACGGGTGCATCCGTCATCGCCTTCGCGACCCACGGCTTGCTGGCGGGCGAATTGGACGGTCTGGCGGAACCGGCGCTCGTTTTCACGCCACCGCGGACGCCTACGAGCGAAGATGATGGCTTGCTGACAGCCTCGGAGGTAGCGGCGCTTGATCTCGACGCCGAATGGGTGATCCTGTCCGCATGCAACACGGCAGGTAGCGACGGCACCCCAGGCGCTGAAGGCCTATCAGGACTGGCACAGGCCTTTCTCTTTGCCGGTGCGCGATCAATCCTCGTGTCCCACTGGCCCGTGCGGGACGATGCGGCGGCGCGGCTGACGGTCGACACTTTGGCCGCGCTTCGTGACGAGCCAGGCCTTGCCCGGTCCGAAGCACTGCGCCGCGCCATGGTGAAGATGATCGAAGACGAGCGCGATCCGAGCCTTGCTCACCCCTCCGCCTGGGCACCTTTCGTGCTGGTGGGGGATGGCGGCAAGCGGCTTGCGGCATCGGCTCAGTAGCGCGAGAGCACCGACATGTTTTGCGGTCGCTGACCCGTGGCAGCACCCCAGGCGATGTCGACGAAAAGCAGGTAGCGCTGACGGTCCCGCTCCAGCAGTTCCAGTCCGTCCTGCCCCGCCGTTTCAAACGAGATGCGCGAGGCAATCCGAGCCGCGCGGTCCATCAGGTCGAAGGCCAACGCCTGTTGTCCGGCACGGGCAAAGGTGAAGGCCATCTGCCATAGCACTTGCGCGTCGGTATAAGTGCCTTTTGCCTCCAGCGCAGGCACCTTTGGAAGCTCCGCCGCCATTATGTGGGCAGCCCCTTCGTATAGCCCCCTCTCGCGAAGCTCCATTGGCAATTGGATTTCGCCGAAGGATGCCCAACTGGTCAACTTCACGTCGGAGGCGGTCGGTATCTCGAATGACACCGCACTGACATCGGCCATCAGCGCGTTGGCTTGGTCATCTTCACCAGCCAGCCTCAGATAGGCAGCGTGTTGCGCGCGATAAGCCAACTGCCGTTCCGGCTTCATCTCCTGCATCGCTGGCGCCTTCCGCAGGAACGCCATGATCTCCGCAGCCTTAGCATTGTCACCCTCGCGGGAGTGCAACCGCGCGTTCAACGCGTGAAGCCGAAAGACGTTCTGCTGCCCGATCATCGGTTCCAGAAGTCGTCTGATCGTATCCAGATCGGGTGTGTCGAACAGGTCGAGCAAAATCTTGTCGGCTTCCTCGAACGGTTCGTACCCCTTTGTCACCCAGTTTCCCTTGATGAGATTGTCCACCAGCCAAGCATAATGCTCACGTGTGCGCGGATCGCGGGCACGGAACAGCGCGCGCCCATAAAAACGCTGGAAGCGATACCACGTCTTTGGCTCGACTGTGTGAACTTCGAACTTGCCGAACGTGGCCTCGGTGATGGCAATGGCGGCTTGGTAGCGGCCAGCAACGATGTTGCTGACGAGCGCATCGTTGACCATGTCGATAAAGTCTTTGATCTCCACGCCCTCAAAAGGCGCCAATTGAGCGACCAACTCTTCGTCGGCCCGCGCCTCAGAAATCGGTCCTTTGGTTGGCTCACCACGCCGCTCAAGCGCGATCTGCAAAAGGGGATCGATGGTTAGAAATTCGCCAAGCCATGCGGAAATGTCGGCGCGCTTTATCTCTTCCTGATCTGCCCGGCGCTGCCGAAACGCTTTTACAAGCGATGCCACGAAAGGCACGGCCTCCTTCTTGCCAAAACGCTCCCACAACTGAGAGCGCGACCGGACGAAATTGACGTCTTCAAGGACAGAAAAGACGATGTCGCTTGGGCATTCGAACCTGCAGACAGAAGCCCGCATAAAATAATCCAATGCGGGTAGCTTGTTTCCGCGCAAACGTTCAATTTCAGCCAAATCGGCCATTGCGGAGACCATGTTGACGTCTTCGGCGCCGCGGGAAACGGCAGCCGCCATCGCCCCTTCCAGTAGATCTGCAGCGACATCCAACTGGCCGATGTGCATAGCCATTCTCGCTTTGAGAACCGCAAGAACGAATTGATCGTCCGCATTACCTTCTGAAGCTAGTCGGTTCAGCACCGGGATCATGCTGCGCAAACTACCGACAAGCCCAGAGCGTCTTTTGTATCTGACCGCCGTCTTCGTTCCGTCTTGCTCGACAGAAGCAAGGATGGCGACCGGTTCAGTCGAAGCGTAGATGGTCCCGCCGGTCTTACCGAACCGGGCCGCGTAGGACCTTTCCAGGTATGACCTCATCGTCGCGTCGGCACCAACGTACTGCAAAAGTGCAATGCGTTCCGGATCGGTATCGAGCGTTATCTCGGCCCGTGCAGCACTAATGAATGTAAGGGCAAGCAGCGCTGCTGCGATGAGGCGTTTCATGCTTTCGTCCCCCTCAGCCCTCGCGCAATGCACGCTGCCAGCACTAAGCCCAGCGTTCCCACCAGCAGCCACTGCAGGTGATGCGCGACGCCATAAACGCCAACGATAACGCTCGTGCCGCTGGCCTGCGTGGCGGTTCGCGCAGCCCCTGCCCAGCCGTTGGCGTCATGATAGCCCATCAGAAAGAACGGCATCCAGACCGCAGCCGCGAGGAGCGCTGCGATGCACCAAGCTTTCGGATTGCCAGCCCGACGCAGCAGAAAAAGCGCAAGCAGCGCGCAGGCGATGGAAACGGTGAACCACAGACCGGCCTCGGACCCGAAACCGAGCAAGAGCGACGCGATTGCAAGGGCGACGAGCAGCGATCTTGCGAGCATGTGGAGCGTCCCGAAGAGAGTGAGATGCACCATAATGTCGCTTGCAAACCGGGCTGGACAATAGACTGGTCCACTGATGACGGTATTTGTCATCGTGGAGCTTTCTCAGGTCCAACGCGCGACCTCATCCAGCTTGTTGAGATGGGCTTGTTTTTCACTGTCGCTGAGAAACGATGCCACGATGGAGTTCTTCACCAGCGCCAGTATCATCTCCGGTTCCAGCTTGCCTTCGATGTCCAGATTGACTTCCGTCTTTGGCAGAGCGTCGACGAGGTAGGTGGCCAGATTCTTGTCTTGTGCAGGCACGGCGAACTACGGTCAGGGCGTTCCCCAACCGTAGAACTGACGCCGACCCTTGAAAAGCCTATCCCGTCGGCTTGATCCGCGCGCCGGTCTTGTCGGCAAAGGCCGCCAGCCGGTCGCCCGCAGCTTCCTGCGTATTCACCACACCGGCCACGAACGCCTCCATATAGGCTGCATCCATCGCGGACATATTGCGGCTGTGGGAGATGGCGGAGCAGATGGCGAAATTGGAGAGCGGCGGAACGGAGGCGCAGGCATGGGCCAGTTCCAATGCCTTGGCCTCGCTGTCGGCCTCCACATATTGGCATAGGCCCACTTCCATCGCCTCGCGCGCCTTGTAGATACGGCCCGTCAGCATCATGTCGGTCATGCGGGCGCGGCCCACAAGTTCCGCTACACGCAGGGTTGCGCCGCCGCCGGTGAACAGCCCGCGCTGGCCTTCCGGCAGGGCAAAATAGCTGGTCTCGTCCGCCACGCGAATATGGGCGGCAGAGGCCAGTTCCAGTCCACCGCCGACGGCAGCGCCCTTCAAGGCGGCGATGATCGGCACGCCGCCATATTCCATCTTGTTGAAGGCCTCGTGCCAGCGCAGGCAAACCTGCATGAAATCCGCCGCCGTGCGCTGCTGCTTATGATGTTCCACCAGATCGAGGCCGGCGGAAAAATGCTCGCCCTCCGCACGCAACACCACGGCCCGCGCACCGGATTTCGGCATGGCGGTAAAGACATCGATCAGTTCCTCGATCGTCTCCGCATTCAGCGCGTTGCGCTTGGCGGCGCGGTTGAGCGACACGATGGCGATCTCGCCATCGGCGTCCATCGTGAGATTGTTGAGCGTCAGGTCAGGAAGCTGCATCGGATCGGTCTCGCGCTGGCTGGAATTAGAGGAACGGCAGTTCGACGAGTTTCGCTTTCACCTGCCCGGCAGGCCGCTGGATCAGCACATCGTCGCCCGCCTTCGCCTTCACGGAGATCAGCGCGTAACCGATATTGGTCTCCATTCGGGGCGACCACACGCAGTTGGTCATGTCGCCAAGGTGCTCGCCATTCAGCAGCACCGGCTCCCAGTTGAGGCCAAGCGGTGCGGGCACGTCGCCTTCCAGAACCAGGCCGAGCTGATGACGCGTGGGCCCGTCTTCGGCGATCTTCCGCAGCGCCTGAATACCCACCACGTGATCCGGCACGTCGAGATCGACGTAGCGACCCAGTCGCACTTCATAAGGGTTGGTGTTGTCGCTCGTATCCCCGCCGATGGACACGAGGCCGCTTTCGGTGCGCTCGGCACTCGTCGGCGCGCCGGGGCCTATGCCCCAGGGCTGGCCTGCTTCCTTGAAGATGTTCCACAACTGCGTGCCCTTGGTGCCGTCGCGCAGATAAATCTCGAAGCCACCCTGTTTCGACCAGCCGGAGCGCTGCACCGCGACGGGAATGCCGTCGATGTGGCTTTCGCGGAACCAGAAATATTTCAGCTCCCGCACCCAGTCACCGCAAACATGGGCGACCACGTCTTCCGCCAGCGGCCCTTGGATCGCCATGGGGGAGACGTCCGGCTCAGTGATCTCCACATCCAGCTTGCGTTCGGCGGCGATGGCGGAAGCCCAGAGCCACACGTCGCTGTCGGCGATGGAGAACCAAAACAAATCCTCATCCAATTTCAGCAGAATGGGGTCGTTCACGATGGCGCCGACATGGTTGCACATGGCGACATATTTGCCCTGCCCCACCTTGCATTTGGTCAGGTCGCGCGGCGACAGGATCTGCGCCAGTTCAGCAGCGTCCGGCCCCTTCAGCTGCACCTGCCGCTCCACCGCGACATCCCATTGCGACACGCCGTTGATGAGCCGCCAATATTCCGCCTCGCGGTCTCCATAGGAGGCCGGCAGGATCATGCCATTGTAGACCATGGCGGAATTCATGCCCTCGGCGACGGTGGCGTCGTAGAAGGGCGAAGGGCGCAGGCGGGCGGTCGGGAAGATGGAGAACATCGGTTCGTCTCGATGCGTTGAAAGTGGCCGGTTTTCGCGCTTGCCAGCCCTTCGGTCCAATAATAAATCTCCACCCTATGCACCAATTTTGGTTATGGGTTATTTGGCCATGGCGGACCGCCTGCCCCCTCTCAACTGGCTGCGCTCGTTCGAGGCGACCGCGCGGCATCTCAGTTTCACTCAGGCGGCAGCGGAGCTCGGCCTGTCGCAGGTGGCCGTATCGAAACAGGTGAAGCAGCTGGAAGAGCATCTTGGCGACAGGCTGTTCATCCGACACCCGCGGTCGCTGGAACCCACCAAGACGGCAGACGCCTATCTGCCAAAGGTGCGCGACGCGTTCGACAAGCTGCGTGACGGCACGCGGGAGGTGTTCGGGCGCAGGCGAGGCAAGGCGCTGGCGGTCCGATCTTCCATCGGCTTTTCAGTCGCGTGGCTTGCACCGCGCCTGCCGCAGTTCCGGGCACTGCACCCGGATATCAATATTCGCATCACCTCCAGCATTTGGAACGAGGCCAACCTGCGCGGCGAGTTCGATCTCGATATTCGCTACGGGCTGGGCGACTGGAAAGGCGCCGTCTCGCATCAACTGACCTGGGAGACCATTCAGCCGCTCTGTGCACCGGACATGGCAGAGCATTTGCAGACGCCAGACGATCTGGCTGAACACGATCTGATCCATGTGCTGGGCTATGAGCGGGGTTGGGCCACCTGGCTAAGGGCTGCAGGTGCCGATGCTGTGGAGCCTGGCGACGGAGTACATGTGGACACATCGCTGATGGCTCTCGAGATGGCAGCATCCGGCGAGGGTATAGCGATTGCTCGCTCGTCGCTATCGCAGCCGATGGTGGATGCAAGGCGGCTTGTCGCGCCCTTCGGTCTGGAACTGCCCATCGAGGAAGCGTTCCATCTGGTGGAGACATCACCTACCATCGCCCATCCTCATGCCGAGACGTTCAAGGCGTGGCTCTTGGGTCAGGTCGTCAGTCCAGAACTCCCCACAGCATTCGCACCGAGGTGATGGCGAGGAACAGCGCAAAGGCCAACCGCAATTGCCGGGCAGGCAGGCGAGATGCGAGCGCTGCGCCCCACGGCGTCACGGCCATGGAAATTGGCGCGAGAATGGCGGCGGCTGCCCAGTTCACATAGCCAAACTGAAAAGGCGGCAGGTCGGGTGCGGTCCAGCCCGATGCAATGAAACCGCACACGGCGGGGAGTGCGATCACCAGACCGAAAGCTGCTGCCGTGCCCACCGCGCGGTGGGTGGGGAATGAGAACATCGACAGCGTCGGCACCGTCAGCGTTCCACCGCCGATCCCCATGAGCGCTGAAAAGACCCCGATGACCCATGCCATCGCGCCCTGCACGATCTTCGACGTCGGCAGCTTAGCACCGAGATTGAGCGGTTTCGGGAGCGCCATATTGATCGCCACCAGCAAGGCCACGGCACCGAAGATGAACCGCAGTTGCGATCCGTCCAGCACGAAGGACAGCAAACCGCCCGCCAGCGCGCCGAGGAAAATCCACGGTGCCCACCTGCGAAAAAGCCCACCATCGAGATTGCCGCGCTTGCGGTGCGATCGAGCAGACGTGAAGGAAATCGGAATGATGCAGGCGAGCGATGTGGCGACCGATACCGTCATTGCCATGGGTCCACCAACCCCGAGCGCATCGAAAATCCAGAACAGCACCGGCACAATGACGATACCGCCACCGACCCCCAACAGGCCTGCCAGCATCCCTGCGATGAGCGCGGTGATGACCAAAAGCGAGACAAGCAGAAATGGGTCTATGGCAGCGAAGGTCATGGGGTGCACGAAGTTGGCTTACTTCACGCGCTTCAAGAAACCGTCCGGCGCGACGGAGATAAGGAGGCGGTTGTCCCACTCGCTGTCGATGACGAAATCATCGCGTCCCTTCATCCATTCATGGACGGCGGTCTTGGGGTTATCGCCGACATCCCACGGCCTGTCGTCGAAGAAACCTTTAGGCAGGTCTTCCACAAACGTGTCAAAGACCACGCAGTAGGAGCCCACCGACACGAGATCGGCATAGGCGCTCAATTCGCCCAGCACATGGTCGTGGCTGTGCATGGAGTCGAGAAACACCATCACGCGGCCGAAATCCTTCGCGTAATTGCGCACATTCGCCACCATATCCTCGGCAATGGCGGAGCCCTGCATCATGTCGATGTAACCAGCGTAGGGATGAGCTTCGATGGCCGCACGGTTATGGTCTCGAATGTCGATATCGATGCCCAGCACTTTGCGCTTGCTTTTGCCCGGCACGAGCGGTTCGCCACTTTCCATAGCGTCAGCAAGATCGAGCGCGCCGAGCATCAGTGCGGTCTGGATCAGTGAGCCGCCATGGGCGATGCCGGTCTCGATGACGAGGTCGGGCTTCACCTGCCAAATCAGTTCCTGCGCGGCCACCATGTCCTGCGGGAACTGGATGATCGGCCGCCCAAGCGATGTGAAATTGTACATGTATTTCGATCGCATTGCCTCGGTGGCGAAGTCGTTGGCGATCTTTGTGAGGGCGGCATTGTCGCCCTGTTGTGCGATGCGCGCAGCACGCTCTTGCTCAAAAGCCTCGATCGGGTTCATGGCATCGCCTTTACAAGTTCGGGCGCGTGCGGCAGGCCCGGCAGATGGCTGAGAAGACGGCTCCACCTCCAACCCGCATCATGGTGACGGGCGCAAGCGGCGCGCTCGGCGCCTACGTAAAGCAGCGCCTGCTGGAACACAAATATCATTCGGTCGATGATGTGCAGCTCACCTGCGTTACGCGGCGTCCGATGGATGAGCATGACGTGAAGGCTGACCTGCTGGACGTCGATACACTCCCACAACTGGTGGCGCACTTTGCGCCTGACGCCGTTTTCCATCTGGCGTGGGAGACCACCCATGGCAGCTATTGGACGGACCCGATCAACACAGCTTGGGCAGATGCTTCGATCATCCTTGCGCGCGCGGTGACGGAGCGCGGCGGCTGGTTCGGATTTGCAGGTACCTGCGCCGAATACGAGTGGGGCGACGAGCGACTGAGTGTTGCATCGACTCGGACCCGACCAACCACGCTTTACGGTCAGCAGAAGCTGCGCGTTACGCAGGCGTTGGAGCTCATGGACAACACATTTTCTGGACGCATCTTTTTTCCGTTCAGCGAACGGGAGAACCAAAGCCGCATCACGTCGGTGCTGCTGAAGAAGCTCGCCGCCGATGAGCCGTTGCACCTGCGTGCTGGCGATGCGTGGCGCGACATCGCCCATGCGGATGATATTGCTGCCTGTTTGGTGAACGCCTGTTTCGAACGCCTTGCCGGCACCCACAACCTGGCGACGGGAAGGCCAACCCATATGGGCAAGTTCCTGCGCAGCATTGCAGAACAGCTCGGCAAGCCCAATCTGCTGACATGGGACGATTGGGAAAGTGGTTCGGCTAATGCGACGGAACCGCAGCATCTCGTGGCCGATGTTGCGCCGGTGGACGGTGTGCTGCCTGCCCTGTCCAATCTCGACGCGGGTATTGCGCGGTTCGTGAAGGCGTTTACCCAGCGATAGGCGGGCGGCCTTCGGCGCGGGCGGTCACGGTGGCTTCCACCAGCATATCGCGCCCTTCGATCTCGGCACGGCGCTGTTTCACCTGCACGTCAATGCGAATATCTTGAGCGCCCGCGTCCGATGCCAATTGCTTAACGCGTTCGCGTGCGCTCATTTCCGCCGCTTCCATCGCGTCCCCCTCGAACGCAAAAGGCTGCTCAAGGCCGGCAACGGCAAAGCGCCCCTCCGCCGGTTGGGAAACGGTCACCACGGCTGTCAACGACACTTGCCCCACAACGGCACCCACCGCATTCGCCACACCCGCATGGGGTGGCACGATGATCTGCGTTCCCAGCAGCTTCGCCGCCGCCGGGTGCCAGGCATGGGCCGATGCACCGAGGCCGATCAGCGGGCGATCGAGCGACACGTCGATGCGGGCCATAGACCGCGAGGCGTTCTCGACGGCGCGCCGATCCAATGCCGATGCGATGAGCGGCTGGTGCACGGAATTCGGGTCTTGCCCGTCGATGGCAAACGCTGTCTCCAGCACCACCTCCGCCGAGCGGCGCTCCACGCGGGCGACGATCATGCGTGCCAGTTCCAGCGGGTCGCCATAGAGCGGCTGACCGGTCCCGTCCTTCACGCGCCCGAACAGGCGCAGGGCCTTGATTGCCGCGTCTTTGTCCCAGACGTTTTGACCATCCAGCGCGTGCAAAGCATCGCTGGGTGTCAGCCCACAGCGCAACACGAGACCGCGCTCCACCAATCGATCCAGCGCCGCGCTGTCGGACGTGGCCTGCAAGGCTTTGTCCAGCGGCACGGGCGTATTGTCCAACCGGTCGAACAGCGCCTGTTCGCGAGAGGACAGCCCGGCGGCAATGCCGGTCCCGGAACGCATGGCGAAGCCGCCATCGTGGCGATTGAGGAGGGTGGACTTTATCTGTTGGTCGAGCGCGGAATGAACGATATCGCTATGGTCCACCGCGAGCAGGCTGACCGGCACGACACGGCGCGGACCCAGTTCGATGACCGGCGCAAGTCCGGTGCCACCGAGGCGAACCTGACTGTCACCCCCCAGGCCGAATGTGTGCATCGCCACCGCCTCCACCATCGTGCGATAGCCGCCTACCTGCGCACCCGATGGATCAAGGCGTGGTCTGCCATTTTCCAGCACCGCCACATCGGAGGTCGTGCCGCCGATGTCGTTGACGAAAGCGTTCTCCTCGCCGGTCAACCACAGTGCACCGACCAGGCTGGCCGCAGGGCCTGAAAGGATTGTCTCGATGGGACGGCGGGAGGCGAAATCGGCGCTGACCAGTGCCCCATCCCCTCGCACCACCATCAGCGGGGCATCAATTCCCTGCGTGTCGAGGGTGCGCGATGTTGCCTCGATCAACCGCGTGATCATGGGGATCAGCCGCGCGTTCAACACCGTGGTCAGCGCTCTTTTCGGGCCGTTCAACTGCGCCGACAATTCGTGGCTGCAGGTCACCGGGCGGTTCGTGCGCGACATCAGCAACTCGCGCACCGCCAGTTCATGCGCCGGATTGCGAACGGCGAAATACCCGGCCACCGCGAAGCCTGCGACATCGGTGGAGAGGGCATCCAGCTGCACTTCCAATTCTGTCAGGTCGAGCGGTGCCTGTTCCGCGCCATGGGTCGTGTGGCCACCCGGCAGCAGAACCAGCGGGTCGGAGCCGAGCGCCTGCGCCAGCCCTGCGCGCTCCAGATCGGCAGGCGCAAAGCCGATGGCGACGAGCGCGACACGCCCGCCCTGGCCTTCCACCAACGCATTGGTTGCAAGCGTTGTGGAGAGCGAGACGAGTTTTATGTCGGATGCGTTACAGTTTGAAGCCTTAAAAGCCTCATGTGCTGCTCCGCCAATGCCGATCGCAAGATCGTATCGGGTTGTCAGCGATTTCGCGGAGGCGATTATGGCGGTGTCGCGCAGGGTCTGATCGTCCAGCACCACCGCATCGGTAAACGTGCCGCCGGTATCGATGCCGAGCAGGAGAGCCATAGGAAAGGACCGTTCGCGAGCGCCGCCGGAGCAGCGCAGCTCCCGTCGCGCGCATCAAACCAGTGTGGCGCGGTCCGTCAAGCCAAAGCATGTGGGCTTCATCGCCACGCGGGCGGCGGCATTGCGGATCTTCTCCACCGGTCTGCTCTTTGAAGCCTTGTCCATCCCGAATGGCGTATCGCAGCGCGGCGCGCGATTGTCGCCCGGCGGGGTCTCGGTCAACTTGCGCTCCCAAGCCATCGCGTCGCGCGCGATTATATCGAGATCATCATATTTCGGCGCCCAATTGAGGCGCTTCATCAGGCGTGACGGGTCGGCGACCATGTAAGGCACATCGCCATAGCGACGGGGTTTCTCCCTCGCCTCGAAATCGGAGCCGGAGACCCGCTTCACCGCCGCCACAACATCGCGCACCGAAGACGCCTTCATGTAGCCGGCATTGCCGGTGAAGCGACGGCCACCGTCGCGCAGGAATTGTAGCGCCACGTAGTGGGCATTGGCGAGGTCTGAGACATGGATGAAGTCGCGCACCGCTGAACCGTCATGGGTGTCATAATCGGTGCCCAGAATATCGAACCCGTCACGCTTGCCGGTTGCGGCTTCGCAGGCGAGTTTCATGACATGGGTCGCACCCTTGGTGGCAAGACCCGCGCGCCCGGCAGGGTCGGCTCCTGCTACATTGAAATAGCGCAACATGACGTAGCGCAAACCATGGGCATCGAAAGCGTTGCGGATCATGGTTTCGCTCATGAGCTTGGATGCGCCATACGGTGAAGCCGGTTCCAGTTCAGAATCTTCCGTGACCGGAACGTTTTCGGCAGGCGGCGCGTAGAGCGCGGCGGTGGAGGAGAAGATCAGCTTGTCGATGCCGCAGCGCACGGCGGTGTCCAGCAGGCTGCAGGTTTTCGACGTGTTGTTGGTGTAATATTTCAGCGGGTTCTCGAAACTTTCCGGCACTACCACTGAGCCAGCAAAGTGTACGATAGAATCGATCTTGTGCTCCGCAATCAGCTTCGACACCAGATCGGCATCGGCGATGTCGCCTTCGGCGAAATGCGCCTCGTCTGGCACGGCGGCGCGGAAGCCGGTGACGAGATTGTCCAACACCACGACCTCTTCGCCATGGTCGAGACATTCAAGCACCATGTGAGAGCCGATGTACCCGGCGCCGCCGGTGATGAGGACTGTCATGGCATTGCTCCGCGCAAGCGTGAGAGGGTTGTGGCGCACTTTATTATGGCCGCGTTGCCGCCCAATTAAATCGTCGCGAAAATCGCTCGGGATGATTAACCAACCGTCTGCTGTTCCAGCAATGCCTCCACCACCACCAGCGTGTCGGCCTCGCGGGGCGGCTTGTCCCAACGCAGTTTGGAGACGCGCGGAAAGCGCATGGCGATGCCGCTTTTGTGGCGGGTGGAGCGCTGCAGACCCTCGAAGGCGATCTCCAGCACCAGGCCGAAATCCGGCGTCGCCTTCACCGAGCGCACGGGGCCGAAGCGGTCCACCGTGTTGTCGCGCACGAATTTATCGATCCGTTTCAACTCTTCATCGGTGAAGCCGAAATAGGCCTTGCCCACCGGCACGAGCTCGCCCTCGCCGGACACTTCCCCCGTCCAAACGCCGAACGTGTAGTCGCTGTGATAGCTGGAGCGTTTGCCGTGGCCGCGCTGGGCATACATCATCACGGCGTCGATGATCATGGGGTCGCGCTTCCACTTGAACCAAGGCCCCTTGGGGCGGCCCGGCACGTAGGTCGAGTCCCATCGCTTCACCATCACCCCTTCGATGATTGGGTGGGGCAGGTTTTCGCGTTGTGCCGCGAGATCGTCCCACGTATCGAAGGGCACCAGTTGCGACAGGTCGAACCGCTCAGGGTTCAGCTTGGGGATGAAACTCTCCAGCCGACCGCGCCGCGCCTCGAAGGGCAGATCGCGCAGGTTCGCGCCCGCTTCGTCCAGCAAATCGTAAGCGCGAATGAAAACGGGGTGGCTGGTGAGCATCTTCTTCGAGACCGTCTTACGGTTGAGCCGCTGCTGCAAATCAGCGAACGATCCCGCCTGAATGGAGCCGTCATCGCTGGCACGGCCCACCAGCAATTCGCCATCGATGGAGCCGTGAAAATCCAGCGCGTCGATCAGGTCCGGAAAGGCCTTGCCGATATCGTCGCCTGTTCGTGAGTAGAGGCGGCGCGTCGACCCTTCGCCTGTCGCCTGCACGCGGATGCCGTCCCATTTCCATTCCGCGGCATAGGCCGAGGCGTCGAGTTCGCTCATCTTCGCGTCGGCAATCGGCGTGGCGAGCATCACGGGGCGGAAGGGCGCTTCAGCCCGGTGGGCGGGCTTTTCAGCGGCGCCGGTCAGCCAGGCGAACAGGTCTTCATAGGGTGGCTCTAGCCCGTGCCAGAGTTCCTCAATCTCAACGATATCCACCGCAACGCCGCTCTTTTCAGCAAACGCTGCACAGGCCTGCTTTGCCAGGCGCGCCGACACACCGATCCGCATGCCGCCGGTCATCAATTTCAGCAGGGCGTAGCGGCCGGAGGCATCGAGCATGTCGAGCCACTGTTCAACCTGACGCAAGGCTTCGGTTTTGGGCAGGCGCAGAAGGCGGGTGACGACTTCGTCGAGGGAGAGCGGCGAGTTGCGGCCGTGGGCGGGGGTGGTGTGATTGCAGGAAGCGAGGGCGATATCGGAGATTTTAGTTCCCGCGCCAGCCGCACGCTCGGTCGCAATCTCCACCCCGGCCGTCCGCCGATCCGCGTCCCAGACGAGTGCAATCGTCTCCGCCAGGTCACCCACATAGTCGTAGCTCATACGGAACAGCTGCTCGTCCATCCGCTCCGCCACCAGCGCGCGCAGCATGGCGGGTTTGACGGCGGGAATATCGAGGTCGCGCGTGATCGCCGCCAACCCCCAGCCGCGATCCGGGTCAGGCTGATCGGCAAAATAGTCCACCATCAGCTGAATCTTCTGATTGCGCGACGGCGTCAGCGTGAGCCGGTCGAGAAGGGTGGCGAAGGGTTTCATTTCCTGTGCACCGTTCGAATGATGTCTGGCTTGACTATCGTGGCTTTAAATATTTTCGCTGGATGCCAATACGATTCCATCCGAAATACGGAACGCTGGTCCTTGTTGATTTTAATACCGGTTTCATTCCTCCAGAAATGGGGAAGCGCCGACCTGCAATCGTAATCAGCCGACCCATGAAAGGTAGGCCGGGCTTGTGCACTATTGTGCCTCTCAGCACTCAAGCGCCTGCGCCGCAGATGAATTTTCACATGCCGCTGGTTTTGCCGGAGGAATGGCCATCCGACTTGTTGAGATACGACAGTTGGGTGAAGGCAGATATGATCACAGCAGTCAGTTTCGGTCGCATCGACTTGCTGCGAGCTGGGCGAAGTGCGGACGGTCGACGGATTTATTTCGACAAACCGCTTCCACAGCAAACCATGCGTGATGTCACCAAATGCGTTTTGCATGGTCTTTCGCTTTCGACATTGACTGAATTTGTTTAAATCCTATTCTAAGCGTGTTCGCGGCTCTGGTCTTGCCATCCGTACTCAAGACCTTCTTCGGAAGGCCGTCGACCGGCTCGAGCGATAACAAGTTCAACGGTCGGCGCTGTTTCACCCATCATCCTCCTCATACCCCACCAGATGCAGCGGGCGGGCCAATCGCCCATTCAGCTCGCACCAGCGCACTAGGGCGTCATCCCGTCCGTGGGTGACCCAGACCTCCTTCGGGTCCAGTTCCTCGATCGTGTCGATCAGCTCGTCCCAGTCGCAATGGTCGGACAGGACGATGGGCAGTTCGACGCCGCGCTGGCGGGCGCGTTGGCGCACTTGCATCCAGCCTGAGGCGAAGCAGGTGATGGGGTCCGGGAAGCGGCGCGCCCACTTGTCAGTCATGGCGGAAGGTGGGCCGAGCACGATCGCGCCTGCGAAATTGCCCTTCTCGCCCTTCTGCAACGTGGCAGGGGCGAGCGGGCCTAGCGCGTAGCCTTCGCTTTCGTAATAGTCGCAGAGTTTGGCCAGCGATCCGTGGATGTAGATCGTGTCCTCATGCCCCGCCTCGCGCAGGTGGCGGATGACGCGCTGCGCCTTGCCCAGCGCATAGACGCCGACAATATGCGCGCGGCGGGGCATGAGGACACGATCTACATCCACGGATCGCTGACCAAACTCTGCGACTATTACGAAAGCGAAGGCTACGCGCTCGGCCCG